>CALGBV010000430.1 GCA_937884015.1 uncultured Bacteroidales bacterium | reverse complement strand
CAGATGCAGATGCCGCCCAAATAAAACAAAGGCTGCGGAACACCATCGGTAGGAATGCCGGCAATACCGCCAAACACCACCATGTACATGATGACCGTCAAAGCGGGCTGGATAATAAACCACAAAGGGCCCAAGATGGTTTGCTTGTATTGCGTGATGATGTCGCGCTTCACGAACAATGTCAACAAGTCGCGATAATCCCAAATTTCCTTCAAATTCACCTCGAAAAGCTTGTTTCGGGGCTTAATAATGGTGGTCCAGGTTTCTTCTGAGGATGCCTTCATATACTAATATAAAACAAAAAATAAAGAATTCGTCTATTTACAGCTTCGCCCTTTGACTCCCATTACGAATTTATAAAACTCTAATTTACAAACTCATAGAAGCCTAACTAAGGCACGATAGTATTCCCTTTCCGCGCAACAAAAGCGGAAAAGTTCAATTTGCAAAAGTATTACTTTTCTTTGAAAGAAAAAAGAAAAAATTGTTGGATTATTTTGACCTTTTTCCCTTAAAAACGATATTGCCCACAATTTTCCAAAAATATTTCCAATTGGTGCGGAAAGGATGCTGGAGATAAGCCTCAACGTAGCGCTTTTCGCTTTCTTGGATTTCCTCCAAAGTTTCAGGCATATCGGCATAATAAGGAGGTAACAAACCTGGTTTTGTCTTGATACGCAACTGCTGTATTTCAGGAGAATACAGACTGAAATAATGCTGACTCAAAGGCCTGACACCGATAAGTTTCATTTGTCCTTTCAAGACGTTCAGAAACATCGGAAGTTCGTCGAGCCAAAGTTTGCGCAGCACCCTGCCCCATTCCGTCACGCGGTAATCATCGTTGAATTTGCCACCCGTATCCAGGCTGTTATTATTATAAATGTAAGTCTGCAAAAACTCAGAATAAGCATACATCGTGCGGAACTTGTACACATTGAAAATTTTTCCATCTTTTCCGACACGGCGTAATTTAATGAACGGTCCGTAAGTATGAGGATCTCTGCAAGGCGGACGTTTCTTTTGGCCAATAACCATATATCGGTCATGCACATATTGTTCACAGACAACATCATAACCGCAATAATACAAACGGCCAAGTATTTCCGGACGCGGAAAAACTTTCCTCACTTTTTTGGTGCAGAAATAATAGAAACGTCTAGTCAAGCCCAACTTCGGACAGACACGATGCCAGATGAAATCAAAGAAATAGATGATATTAGCCAAAAAACGGCGATGTTTGCTATATATCTGGGCGCGGTGTTTCTGAGCTGTATCAAACGAGCAGATGAAATAGCCATCATCGGCCAGTTTTTCATTGGCCTTGCGCATATAACGGTTCACATAACGGATGGCGTTGAGATGGTCTTCGGCCAACAGCACATGACACTCGCCATCGGGAACGGCCCATGATTTGGCAGAAAAGTCATTAAGCCATTTCGAGCGTTCCTCGCCACGAGGCATAAAGGCATGGGCAATCAGTTCGCACAATTCGGCTGGCGCATGCTCATAGTCAAAGACCGGAGCGTGCTTTGTTTCGTCCACCGAGAGGTATTCCATCACCTCATCGTAGTTGTCGCGACTTGCCCATATACTTAAACGTTCCCTAAGGCCCATATTTGTATTTTTCCCTTATCGTCAAACTCACTTTTTCAAGAATGCACGCACAGCATCACAAATCATATCCTGATCTTTTTCAGAAAGATAAGGATGAATTGGCAACGAAAGCACCGTTTTTGCTATTCTTTCCGAAACCGGACAGCGGTTATCGTCGGGATTCAGGTACTTGAAAGCCGTCTGCTGATGCATCGGTATCGGATAGTAAATTGCCGTCGGAATGTCCAAAACCTTCAAAGCGGCCTGCAATCCTGCACGCTGTTCTTCATTTTCCAATTGCAAAGTGTACTGTGCCCAGCTGGAATAGAAACCTTCCGGCACAATTGGCGTCTTGACCACACCATTCAGTTTTTCGGTATAACGTGCTGCCACCTTATTGACATCGGTCAGTTCATATTCTTTGAAAGCCTTCAGTTTCACTATCAAGACCGCAGCCTGAATGCTGTCCAGTCGCGAGTTCATACCGATACGGACATTGTCGTAACGGTCGCTGCCTTTGCCATGGATGTGATACGATTCCATCAAGGCTGCCCATTCATCGTTATTGGTGAAAATGGCACCGCCATCGCCATAACAGCCGACTGGTTTTGCCGGGAAGAACGATGTCGTGGCGATGTCGCCGAAAGTGCAGGCTTTTTGTTCGCCAATGCGGCCGCCAAAGCCTTGCGCGCCATCTTCCAACACGTAGAGATTATATTTGTCAGCAATCTTTCTAACAGCATCGAAATCGGCAGGAAGGCCAAACAAGTCCACTGCAACGATGACTTTTGGAATCAACTTTCCTGCCTTAAGAGTTTGTTCTATCTTGCGTTCCAAATCGACGACATCAATATTGAAAGTATTTTCGTCGACATCGACAAAAACTGGCGTTGCGCCAATGTTGGCAATCACCTCGGCAGAAGCGAAGAATGTGAAACTTGGCACAAAAACGGCATCGCCTGGCTTAACGCTCCAGGCCATCAAAGCCAACAGCAAGGCATCGGTTCCGCTGTTGCAAGCAATGCAGTGCTTCACGCCCGTGTATTCAGCGAAAGCCTGTTCCATTTCCTTGATTTTCGGACCCATGACGTAAGCACTTGAAGCCACCACATCAAGAATCGCCTTATCCATTTCGTCCTTCAGGACAGCATATTGTGTCTTTAAATCTCTGAATTGCATTGTTTTGTATTTTTTCGGTTATCAGTTATCGGTTATCAGTTTTCGGTTTTCAACTCTCAACTTTCCACTTTATAACTTTCCACTCAAATCACTTTCTTCAACATTCCGTTTTCTTCGGCATAACACCGACCGCACCCGCATTTCAAGGAAGCATCGAGGCGTTTGCCACATTCGCACACCCAACCGATTTGACGGGCCGGAACACCTGCCATCAGCGCGTAGGGTTTAACATCTTTTGTGACCACTGCGCCAGCAGCAATCAAGGCACCCTTGCCAACGTTATGGCCGCAGACTATCGTGCAGTTGGCACCTAACGAAGCGCCTTCGCCAATTATAGTCTTGGCATAAACGCCATGCACCGGAAAATGAGCACGGGGCGTCGTCACATTCGTGAACACGCAACTCGGTCCACAGAATACATTGTCCTCAATTTCAACGCCTTCGTAAATGGAAACGTTGTTCTGTATACGGACTCCATTGCCAATTTTCACGTTATTTCCGACGTTGACATTTTGTCCTAACGAGCAGCGTTCGCCAATCTCAGCACCCGACTGGATGTGGCAGAAATGCCAAATCTTGGTTCCCTTGCCAATACTCACATTATCATCGACATAACTGCTTTCGTGTACGAAATAATCTTTTTCCATATATGACAATTTATTTTTCAAATTTAACATTCATCAGACGCGATGAATCGCGTCTCTACTCCCAACCCGATGCCAACACCTCCGCAATATGAATCACCTTAATCGGCAGTTCCTGCTCATCAATATACGTTTTCTGATGCGACAGGCAACTCATATCGGTAGAAACAATATATTCAGCACCCGTGTTCATGGCATTCTTAACTTTATGGCTCGCCATACCCATAGAAACCGTTTCATGATTGAGCGCAAACGACAAATCGCTTCCACAGCACATATCCGTCTGTTTCATTTCTACAAGTTCTATGCCATTTACTTTTGAAAGCAATTGGTGCGCCTCCTTGCCCAAACCCATGCCACGCAAGGCCGAACAGCTGTCGTGATAGGTCACCTTATAGGGAAACTCCGCACCAAAATCATCGTATTGCAAAACATTGACCAGAAAATCCGTCAGCTCATAGACATTACCAACCAAACGTTTGAAATTCAAATGATTAGATGTATTGTAGAACATTTCCGGATAACGTTTTCTGATGAAATGCACACACGAAGCCGTTGGCGCAACCACAGGCCGGTTGTTGGAAAAATCCGCCATAAACTTATCACCCAAGGCCTTGGCATCCTCAACAAAACCAGCATTATAGGCGAATCGGCCGCAACAAGTCTGGTTGGGATTATACTCAACATCAACACCAGCCTTCTTCAGGACCTTTACGGTTGCAAAAGCCACTTCAGGATGGAATTGATCGATGAAACACGGAATGAATAAATCAACAGTCATAATTCTGTGTGCTAAAAATTGCGCAAAGATAGGCTTTTATATTATATAAAAAAATATAAAATCCATTTTTGTTGAAAAACAAGCCAAACAGACATGATTTTTCAAAGATTTACGGCAAATCGAAGCATTATTTTCAACACAACAGAAAGAAATTCCCCATCCCTTGCCAAAAATCAGGATAGGATTTTTCAACAACTTGTGGATTTTTTACACAAATTTCGCCAATTTTCAAGGCCAAAGGAGCCAAAGCCATTGCTATCCTATGGTCGTTGTGAGAATGGAAAACGACCGATTCATTCCGTGACAAATCCAGCATTTTTCCGCACGAGAGGCAGAGTTCATCATCAGAAATGCGTGACAACGCTGCGCCAATCTTTCCCAATTCTTCAATCATTGACTCTACCCTATCCGATTCTTTCAAAGACAGATTCCTAATGCCTCGAAAATGAGCTTTTGATCCCATGCCAGCGCAAGTTGCAACTACAGCAGGGAACAGGTCTGGAGTTTCCGAAAAATCAAAACAGAGATTCTTTGAATTCAACTGCTTCTTTTTCAAACGGATGCCGTTTTGTTCTTCGGTTGCCTCCACGCCAAAAGGATGCATCATTTCAGCAATGGCAGCATCACCTTGTAGCGAATCGAAAGACAGGTTTTCGAGCAGCAAATCGCAATCATCACTCATGGCTGCCAACTCAAACCAATAGGAGGCTGCACTCCAATCTGATGTAACAATCTGTCTTACATTTCGATACGGAGAATATTCGACAATGATGAAATCGCCATTACGCTGACATTTTGCCCCCGCATTTTGCATCATCGATAGGGTCATGTCAATATAGGGGAGCGAATTCAGATTACCTTCCAAATGCAGTTTCAAACCCTTTGGCCACATCGGAGCCGCCAACAGCAAAGACGATGCAAACTGACTGCTTTTTTCGACATTTATACTAATTTCACCGCCTTGAATATCAGTGCCTTTAATTTTAATTGGCAAGCAATCATCCTTTTCGAGATATTCTATCGAACAACCCAATTGACGCAAGGCATTCACCAAATCGCCCATGGGGCGCTGGCATAGACGGTTTGTGCCCGTCAACGTCCATTCGCCTCGTTTTCCAGCAAAAAAAGACATCAGGAAACGCGCCACCGTTCCTGCATCTTTGCAATCAAAAAAAATATCACTTTCGACAACAGATAGTAGCAAATTCTGCAACAAAAACGTATCGTTTGCATCAGACAGATTGCCGATATCAGGAGAAAGACCGCTGTATGCCGCAATCATCAAAGCCCGGTTGCTTTCGCTTTTGCTAAACGGAAGTTTCACATTGCCTTTCACCGTTTTTTGAGCAAAAGGACATGAAATTTCAAGCGTATCATTGTCATGAAAGTCCTTCATCAAGCAAATAATTTTGGACAACGCATCAAAGCCTCACGAATCATATCAGGCTCCATTTCAATATCGCAAACCGGTTTCCCAAGAGCCTCCAACAACACGAATTGCGGTTTGCCATCGCGCGATTTCTTGTCGTGGACAAATTTACTCATAATATCTTCAATATCTTGCTCACCAACAACGACTTGCGCTTCGGAAAGCAACACGGGAAGTTTTCTTTCGTAGTCTCGTAAAACCATTTCATCAAGTCCCATTTTTTGCACGGACAGCCACAAGGCGCACCACATTCCAAACGCAACAGCCTCGCCATGAAGCAAAGGCGTTTCGCTCGTAAGACAATGACTTTCAATGGCATGACCTATCGTATGACCGAAATTCAGAATCTTGCGTTTGCCTTGTTCAAACGGGTCTTCAGCAACAATTTTCTTCTTGATTTCGGCAGCACGTTGAATGAAAGACTCATAGTTTTCCAAATCGACTTGCAGCAAATCAGAATCGGCTATAAAACCATATTTCAGCATTTCAGCAAGTCCAGAAAGGATTTCCCGTTCAGGTAAAGTACTGAGAAACATGGTATTGAGCAAAACCGCCTTAGGTTCAGCAAAAGTTCCAATCTGATTTTTGTAACCGCCGAAATCGACACCCGTTTTTCCGCCAACCGACGCATCGACCATGGCCAGCAATGTGGTCGGAATGTTGATGAAATCAATGCCACGCTTGAAACACGAAGCGGCAAAACCGCCCATGTCGGAAATCACGCCACCGCCTAAATTGATTAAAAGCGAATGACGGTCAGCATTGTGTTTCAACAGTTTATTCCAAATTCTTTGAATCGTCCGAAGGTCCTTTTGCTGCTCGCCAGGCTTGATGATGATTTCGATTGCATCAAGACAATGCAGCCATTCGCACACTTCGGGCAACCAAAATGGCGCAATGTTTTCGTCTGTCAGAATGAAGACGGAGGAATAATCACTTAGATTGATTGCCATAGCCTTTATTCCACCACCGACACGACAATCTTTCTGCTATCATCAGTATCGCCCAAAGCGATGTCGACACGGATGAATTTTTCAGGCATCAACGGTTCAATCATATCCGGCCACTCAAGCAGACAGAGATTGCCGCTATAAAAGTAGTTTTCATAACCGATGTCGTAGACCTCTTCCAACTTCTTAATACGATAGAAATCAAAATGATACACCGATTCGGCTTCCATTGTAACATACTCATTCACAATGGCGAATGTCGGGCTGTTGACCTCATCGGTGACACCCATACGGTGGCAAAGATTCTTGATGAGGGTCGTTTTCCCGGCGCCCATCGGTCCATAAAAAGCGATGATATCGGATTCATCACGCAAACCTAACAGATATTCAGAGACTTGCGACAGTTCCTCCACACTATTGATTTCAAATTCCTTTTGCAACATGATTGAAGATATTTGCGGCAAAATTAGGAAATTTTGGAGTTGCTTTTATGAAAACATTATATGGATTCGGCTTTGCCGAAGAAATATAATAAAAATCCTCATTTAAAATCTTTCAAAAATCTGCTTTCACTTTCACAAAGAGACGTAGCACGCTACGTCTCTACAAGTGAAAAATGATTTTTTATTTGATCTTTGAAGGATTTAGCTACGCTGAATGCAAAGCATTTCTTGCCGCAGGCAATCCTAAACACCCTCTTAAATTTTCGGCTTCAAATAAGTTATCGGAATCAGCATTTCGCTCATTGAGATGCCGCCGTGTTGGAAAGTGTTGCGGTAGTAATTGACGTAATAGTTGAAGTTGTTCGGATAGGCAAAGAAGTCGTTGGAACCAGCAAAAATATACGACGTGCTCAGGTTGATGCGCGGCAGAAAAATCTTTTCAGGATCGCGCACCTCAAACACTTCTTTCGGATTGTATTTCAAGTTCTTGCCGTACTTGTAGCGCAAATTGGTGTTCACTTCCCTATCGCCCAATACCTTCACAGGATTCTTCACGTAATTGGAGCCATGGTCGGTGGTGATAATCATGTCGCACTTCTTTTCGGCAATGAAGCGCATCATATCGAACAGACTTGAATGTTCGAACCACGAGACCATCAGCGAGCGATAAGCCTCCTCATCATCAGCCAGTTCGCGGATGATTTCCATTTCAGTGCGCGCGTGCGAAAGCATATCAACGAAATTGTAAACGATGACATTCAGCTTGTTCTGCATCAAATTCGACATTTGGTCGTAAAGTTTCTTGCCCGCCTGCAAATTCAACACCTTATTATAAGAGTACTTGATGTTTTTGCCGAAACGTTTCAGCTGTTCGCCCAAAAGTTCAGCCTCATATTGGTTTTTCGTGCCTTCATCCTCCTCATCGACCCACCATTTCGGATAGCGGCGGCGGATTTCGAGCGGCATCAGACCGGCAAACAGCGAATTGCGCGCATATTGCGTCGTGGTCGGCAAAATGCTGTAATACACATCATCGGAATCGACACGAAAATAATGTTCAATCATCGGCTGAATGGCTTTCCACTGGTCGTAACGGAGATTATCTATCACAATGAGAAACAGTGGTTTGTCATCATCCGTAATGCGTGGCAGCACCTTATCGCGAACCACCGTGTGCGACATAACCGGTTTCTCTGTTTTGCCTTGAATCCAATCGACATAATTGCGCTGCACGTAACGCGTGAAAATGTTGTTGGCTTCCTGTTTTTGGTCGGCAAGAATGCCTTTTATGCCTTCATCAGTCGACTTTTGCAATTCCAGTTCCCAACGCACAAGGTTTTTGTAGACATCAATCCACTCGTTGAAATCGAGGTTGTTATTCAAGTCCATGCTGATTTTGCGGAATTCCTGCTGATAACCCATTGAAGTCTTCTCCTCACGCAACTTACGGTTTTCCAGATTACGTTTCAGCGACAGCAGTATCTGGTTCGGATTGACTGGTTTAATAAGGTAATCGGCTATGTTCGAACCGATTGCATCTTCCATGATGCGTTCCTCCTCGCTCTTCGTAATCATCACGACGGGGAGATTCGGATAGTCGCGCTTGATGACTTCCAAAGCCTCGATGCCAGAAATGCCAGGCATCTGCTCGTCAAGAAACACAATATCAAAATGCTGTTCGCGCACCAAATCGATGGCATCGGAGCCGTTGTTGGCCGTAACTACTTCATAACCTTTCTGTTCCAAGAACATGATATGAGGCTTCAGAAGTTCAATTTCATCGTCAGCCCAAAGAATCGTTGTTTTTTCCATTTCAAAACTATTTATCTAAATAACGGAACATTTCCATTTTTGTTATTTGACCATGCAAAAATAAGATTAAATGCTGATTCTTATTATCTTTGCAGCGAAAAATAAGCATCATGGCAAGTAGCACTTCCAACAAAAAGAAAATCTTCAACGACCCAGTCCACGGCTTCATCAGCATTCCTGACGAGCTGCACTTCGACATTATTGAACACCCTTATTTTCAACGTCTTAGACGCATCAAACAGGTCAGCATGACCAATATGGTCTATCCGAGCGCCAACCACACGCGTTTTGCGCACAGCCTCGGAGCCATGCATTTGATGCGACGCGCCATTCAGATTCTGCGTGCCAAAGGTTACGACATTTCCGACGAGGAATTGGAGGCTGCATCGCTTGCCATTATGCTGCATGACTGCGGTCACGGTCCCTTTTCACACACCTTGGAAAACAGCATCGTGCAAGGCATCACGCATGAAGAGATTTCGCTGGAAATCATGAAGAAACTCAACAAACTGCATGATGGAAAACTAGATTTAGCCATCGACATTTTCACCGACAATTACGAAAAAAAGTTTCTCAGCAGACTCATTTCCAGTCAGCTGGATGTCGACAGAATCGATTATCTGAAACGCGACAGTTTCTTCACCGGCGTTGCAGAAGGCAGCATCAATGCGGAACGATTGCTGGAGATGCTTGAGGTGGTCGGCAACGAACTTGCCATCGAAATCTATATCTCCAATCCCTGCGGTCTTGATGAGTCTCTTGAACTTGTTAGGGATAGGCTCACCGTTCATCTTGGTGCGGAAGTCAGTGAACCAGACTTTTGACTTTTCCATAGTTGTTATCTTAAATCTGTTATGATATAGCTCTTTACTGGCTTATGATAAGCAGATGCTGAACTAATATAAATGTACTGTTTTGTACGACCCTTGAATAAACGATAGTCTCTCTCAAGCTGAGAAGTTACAAAACCGATAAAGTCACATACAACATCGAAGCTCATTCCTTCCAGCTTCTTTGCAACCTCTTCCTAATTATTGCTAGCTGCCTGGATTACATTTACCACTTCCGGAAGCTC
>CALGBV010000429.1 GCA_937884015.1 uncultured Bacteroidales bacterium | reverse complement strand
CCTCAGGCTGACAACTTTAATCGGAACCCGCCGGAGACCCAGGCGGTCATCGACCATGTCAACGCTTTCAAAAGCCGGATTGAGTATTACAAGGCCAATCCTGCCGTGAAAGACGGTGAGACGGAAAGCATCGACGATGCCATCTACGACATTGAGGCTCTCTTCAATTTCACCTATGCCTATCCTGAATTATCTTACAGCCGTACCATTTCGTACGACACGACCCTTTTCCTTCCTGTCAGCAACGGAAGAGTGTTGATGACCGACCTCACGCTGTTCTACGGAAGAATGTACGAGGCTATTTCTGAGCTCTATCACTCAGCCGAATTGTCCAACAAGCAATTCCTGATTCTCGATGTGGAGGCTGGCGAACTGCACGGCAACACGCTATCAGTAAACCTGCACACTGTGCAAGGCAGCGTAAGAGGCATTCAGCCACCTGTTGAGCCGCCAGTCCAATGGATGGGACCTTTTGAGGAAGGGGAAAGATGGTACTATGGTCTTGGCGGTGGTGATTGTTATGGCAATTTCATCGGAAAAGATGCGGGAACGGAACTTTCAAGATGGCTTGTAGATCTTCTCATCCCAGCTGCTCCATCTGGTTGCAAATGGGTTTATAGTGACATTAGAACATGTTATGAAGATAATCCAATTCAGCATCCGTATCAAAATGATATGTATCCAAATGTTTATCCTCAAGGAGTGAATTCTTATTGTGCATTCTACTATGAAAATCCTCAAAATGATGATTATTATTTAGATTCTGACAGACTGAATTTTCACTATTTTGGTGAAAGGAATTTGATTATGAACATTGTTCCAAATGAACAACACCTATCGTCTAATTATAAGTTCGTTAATGTGGAAATACACGCTCCAACTAGGACAAATGAAGGAACTATTAAACATATAAATAAAATCAGCTATGGCTTAAGATATTTAATGGCAGTTAATTCAATTGATAGAGGAGAATTGACATGGGAAGATTAAAGTTTATATTCCTTTTGACATTTATGTCAGTTTATGTCAATCTTTTTGCCCAGCAATGGGAAATACGTTTAGACACAGACCGTAAGCAAAGTTGTTATGAGTGTTTGCCCATAGACAATGGAGAAAACATGTTAGGTGTAGGTTTATCAGCTTCACCAGATCCAAATGCAAAAAAGGATAGGAATGGATGGATAATGAAAGTCTTTCAGGATGGCAGTTTTATCTACAAGGAGACCCATCTTCCTGATATGGAGTTAGTTTATTGCTGCGCGACACAGCTTGCCAATGGCAATTATATGGTGTTTGGCGTTTGTGACGACAGTATAAACACTTCTGTCTATGATAGATACCTTTGTGTTGACATTTTTGACGAGCAACTTGAATTGGTGCAGCATCAGATTTATTGCGAAGAAGACGACACGTTTAATGGTTTTTATATGGCAGCCGTCAGCGAATGTGAAGTTATGAAATGTAAGCTTGACAATGACGGAACTGTCGTTTTGATTTTTGCCGTGTATTATGAGGAACACTATGGCCCCAATTCGATGTCGTATCGTTCAAGGTTTCGCTTTAATCGGTTGAATGAAAATGGAGATGTAGTTGACTCAAAAGACCAGCCTGAAGAATTTGAAGGAGATGTGCAAGAAGGAAATGAAATCGTAAAGATCTTAAAAGTTCCAAATTCTGATAATTATCTTTTTTTTGGAACAGGAAGCCCCTATGATCATGTCATTTATGGTTGCATTGGACTTTGGCATCTGAGTCATGACTTTACCATAACCAGCAGAGAGCATCTCAATTCTTTTGGAGGTATTCATACGCCATTATATGTTGCAACTGATGGGAGATGGTTCGATGATAATTACTTTTATATTACTACAGCAAGAAACCATGATTATGATGACAGCTATCAATCCATTTATAAAGTTGATTCTTCCATGCACATCTATAACCAGTTGGACTTGCCACCTAAACCTAATGACACAGCTTCGTATGGTGTTACAGGTACCAGCCATGCATACCTTAATGATTCAACCATATTTGTCGTTTCCATGACGAGTACTTATTTTTCTATTGGAAGATGGCGCGATGCCTACATTGCATTGGTGGATAAGGATTTGAATTTATTAGGACGCAAAACCATGCATGAAGATGACTTATGTTTAACGCCTTGTCAGCCTGTCCCTCTTAACAATGGCAGTTGCCTTGTTCCGCTTGTCGAGTATACGGGAACGTTGTATAATGGTGAGTCTCATAAAATAATGAGGGTTTTGTGCTTTAATCGGGATGATTTTAAAATAACTTGGGATATGGTGAATGAAGACATAAACGAGGACATTATGCCATTCCCCAACCCAACTTCCAATGTGATTAACATCCCAGTTGGTGACATTACATTAGACAATTCAAGAATCCAAATTTTTGACATTCAAGGTGTGAAATATCTGGATTGCAGCATTGGTGAAAATGGGAATCTCATCTCAATCGACACGCAAAACCTTGAAGCGGGAACCTATATCTATCAGGTGGTTTCTGCTGATAGGATTCTTACAAAAGGAAAATTCGTGAAAGAATGATAATCAACAAATTAAAAATGCTTTATACAATGAAAAACATAATAAACATAACAATTGTCATTTTTGGATTATTAATCTCAACAATATCATTTGCTCAAGTAAATGACATCAATGGGGAAAGATTAAACATCGGTGAAGACAACATTCTTAATGGCAACGATGCAATGAATTGTGCAGCTATAGGCAAAGGGAATGTCGTTTCCAATCATCAATCAATTGCTATCGGAGTAGACAACAATGTGTCAGGAGCTACAGCAATTTCGATTGGTAACAAAAATTCAATTGCAGGAAATAATTCGTTTGCAATTGGAGTAGGAAATACGTTAGATTACTGGGGTGCCATGACATTAGGACATGATAATAGTGTATTGTCTCCTAGGTGTATTGCGATTGGAAATAAGGTCAAAGCGGAAGTAAGTCAAAGTCCAAACGTTGTAATAGGGTCTGGCTTTATTGGTGCTGAAGGTGATGATTCTTTTCTCCGTAATTCTCGCGATAATAGTTTGATGATTGGTTTCCATAGTACAAAACCAACAATGTTTGTCGGCACTTCGCCAAATGATTATTCGCATGGTATCATTGATAGAACTGGCAAAGTTGCCATTGGTGATGTTATGCCAGCCGCCAAGCTCCATATCCGTTCCGACGAAGGCGAAGATGCCGGCATCATCCTTGAGCCGAAGCAACCTGAAGCCAATGGCACTTTCATCAGGCTACGTGACCAGAATCATAGCATAGAAGTTGACAACCAAGGTGCGATGACTGTTAGAAGCGGCAATACATTAGCGCTTTCGGCTTTGGACAAACTGTCGCTATCGTCAGATGATATTATCGAGATTGGCGGAACAAGCCAAAAAGTCACCCTTACCGGCCATGTCGGCATCAACACCACAAACGACCTCACCAACTACCAGTATGCCCTGACAGTCGACGGCGGCATCCTCACCGACCGCGTGCTCATCAAAAGCGTCGATGAATGGTACGATGCCGTTTTCACCGACAACTACCGTCTCATGCCGCTCAACGAGCTGAAGGACTTTGTGGCCACCCATCACCACCTGCCGGAAGTGCCAGCCGAAAACGAAGTCATGGAAGAAGGTTACGACATGGGCGAAATGCAAGGCCTGCTTCTGAAGAAGATTGAGGAACTGACGCTTTACACGATTCAACTTCAGGAACAAATAGAACGCCAACAGAAGGAGCTTGAACTGCAACAGAAAGAAATCGAAGAACTTAAAGCAAAGTAAATAATCAACCAAAACCCGCAAAACAAACAAAACTTTTTTGCCGGTCATCGGAAGCCGCAACTGCGGCCTTCCGGCAAATGCACAACCGTGCATTTGGGGGCTGCTGCAATAGCTGTTTTGGAAGTTTTGAAGGTTTTGGCGCAAAAAATCCACTTACTATGAACATAAGAAGAATCAACATATTGCTGGTTATGGCCATGCTATGCGCAGCCGTGAGCGTGAAGGCGCAGAATGTCACGGTGAAGTTCAATTATGACGCAGCAGGCAACCGAGTGAAACGCTATTTGGAAATCAAGAAGATAGAGGAAAACGGCAAGTCCATCGATTCGCAAGACGACCAAGGATGGCTTTCTTCGGCTGACGATGTCATGGCAGGCATTCAGATTGCCATATTTCCCAACCCGACCGACGGCAAACTCACGCTTACCCGTTCGGAAAACGGCGATGCCGTCGTTCATGCCACGATTTGCACTGCTACAGGTGCAGTCGTCGAAAAATGCGATGTTTCAAGCCTTCAACACGATTTCGATTTAAGCAGTCTGCCTTCAGGCATCTATATCCTAAGGTTGGAAAGTGCATCGGAATCGAGGGCTTGGAAAGTGATAAAGCGTTAAACCTATAAATCTGAAATGACATGAAAAAGATAATATTGGCAACACTCTTGGCGCTTGCTGCCTTTGCGTTGCAAGCCCAAGGACAGGTACAGACCTTCAAAGGCGGAGGCTTTGTCTTGAATGAAGACTATACTACGGAGGCCCATCGTCACGATTATGAGTTTTCAGCAGGTGACTCCATTGCCCTTGAACCTGGGTTTTATAGGAAGTCACGATTCCCACAAACTATTAACCACATGATAAATTCCTACGAATACAAGACCATGAGCCTCGACCTTGACCCCCAGGGCGTATATCCACCTGAAGCGGGAGCGACAGGCGGAAGCTTTGGCGGTGTGGTCGGAACATTGGGTGGCACGGTTGATGTCGGGTCGATGGGCGGGCTTCTCTATTCCATTCCTTTGGAAGTCCCGGCTGGCATCAACGGAATGCAGCCCAGTCTGGCCGTTACATTCAACAGTCAGGGTGGCAACGGACTCTTAGGCTGGTGCTGGGATTTGGCTGGCCTTTCGGCCATCACTCGCACGGGCAAAACGCTTTATCACGACGGCATGATAAGTGGCGCAGACCTAAACGACGACCGTTTCCTGCTCGATGGTCAGCGGCTCATTGCAGTTAGGGGAAAATACGGCGAATCAGGATCGCAATACAAGACGGAAAACGACGGATTTTCAAATATATCTTATGTGTTAGGGGATATTGGTGGAACTTTCGCTTACTATTTTCAAGTCAGGAACAAGGAAGGCTACATCATCAATTACGGTGCTACCAGAGACTCAAGGTTGCTGGCATCTGATGGCCAATGTATCATGTGGCAGGTCAGCAGCATCAGCGACAGGGAGGGCAACACCATATTGTATGAATACAGCACTGATAACGGAACTGGCGAAAGCTACATTTCGTCCATTTCATATACGGTGAACGGAAATGTTGGTCCACAATTTACGGTTTGCTTCAATTATAAGAGTCGGGATGATTATGAAACCTATTTCATTGCTGACAACAAAGTGTTGCAAAAAAAGCTATTGACAAGCATCGACATCAAGAAAGGCTCGGATAACGATGTAAAACTGTACGAGTATCAGTTCTCTTATATTAATGGCCATGGGCTTTATCCCTATCATCAACTTGAATATGTCAAGAAAATCATAGGTGAAAAAGAACTGGTTCTTAATCACAGCGTGACAAAAATCAACTGGAGCAAGAAAGACCCTGAAGATTTTGTCGTTGAAGAGACAAGACTCGGTATTCCGCTCATCTTTTTCGATGAAGCACTTCATGGTCTGATAAGGGAATATCTTACAAAGCATCAGAGAATTATTTTCAATGGTGATGGATATTCCGATATTGTCTTGGTTCCTTACAAGGAAAATGGATCCTATATCGACAATCCGACAATCCGTGTCTGTTTAAACAACCAGGAGGAAAACAACTATTTTCAAGCAGCTTCATATACTAAAATTGTCGATAAAACGCTTGATTGGGTGTATGTCTTTGATGTGAATAATGATGGACTGGATGACATGATGCCTTTATTCTACGACAAGGAACATGACAAGACTACGGTACGGCTTTTCCGTAATGATTACGATGGTACGTCTTTATGCTTTACCCAAATTTGGGAGAAAACGATAGAAGGCGAAGCCACCGTGCTCATCGGTGATTTCGATGCTAATGGGACAAATGATGTCATTATGATTAGAAAGAAAAAAGAAATCATACATCATGGCTCAAGCAGCGATACGCTGTATTCGTTTGTAAACGAAGCGGTAAGCTTTCGAAACACCTTCGAAGACCAATATGTTTCCGGCGAAATGTTGGGAATCCCAATTGCCCAATTCGGAATCATAACCGATGCTAAGGCAGTCGATTTTACCGGAGACGGGAGGTGTGAAATTTTATTGGTTCAGGAAAGCAATGAAGACAAAAAGCCGATTGTTTTGAAAATTGGAACTTACGAAAATTCTTTAGTCTTTTTGTTTTCGGACATTAGCTTTGGGGATAACTATCCGCATTGTAATTTGTCAGATCACAGTTGGAGTAATGTGTTCGTGGGTGATTTCAATGGCGATGGCAAATCGGACTTGCTGGATTATCATTGCACTCAATGGTCGACAAAACTGTATGTCTATTATGCAACTGGCGACACTCGGGATGCTGAAAGTAACTTTTACTGTTGTCTAGCAGACAATTCGGGCTTGAGTCTGCCAGGCATATTCTATCAGCTTTACAGTCCTTCCCTGTCCATGATTGTCCCTGATAGGCAAATCAGGATATGCGTTGATGATTTTGACGGTGATGGACGTTCCGATGTCGCATGGTCTGTCACAGGAAGTTCCGACTGCATTGTATTCTGTTCGTTCTTGTCAGATACGAGATTCGTGAAAAAATGGACTATCAGGACAAATCATTTTTATTTCCATAGCCAATACATTCACACGGGAAGGTTTTATGCCAACGCAAGCACCTCCATCTTGTCAATGCTTAAAACGGAGAATAATCATGGCCGTCAAACCGCCTATGTCATTGCTCCTGCTCCGATTCCTGAATATTGCAGTGTCAAGAGCATCATAGATAATCTTGGCAACGAGACATTCTTCAATTACAAGTATCTCTTGCCAAAGCCCAATTCAGACTTCTACAAGTTCGATTTCAGAAAATATGATGCAAATGGCATAAAGACTACCACAATGCCCACTCTTGCCTTGGCATCATGCAAGACTTACAATGTAAGCGGAAAAGAATTGACTGCGACCTACGCCTATTCCAACGCCCTGCACCACAAGACAGGCCGCGGCTTCATCGGCTTTGAATCTGTCACTTCTGCAACTTATGTCGATAATGTCCTGAAATCGCGCACCGTCTGCCAATACGAAACCTCTACCATGGGCAGCAATGCCATGACGCTCCCCAAACTGGAAAAAACTACAGTCCCGATGGCCAACGGCCAAGGTGAGAGGACTGCCGAAATACAGTCTTTCGAATTCGACAAAGTCAATTGCAGCCGCGATGCAAGAGGCTTGGTAGCGTGCCCCGCCATGACGAAAAAGACGGTTCGGAAATTCGACATTGACAGCAATCAGTCACTCAATAAACTTCTGTCGGAAACTCTCACGGAATACCATTATGATTACAATCACAGCCAATACAGCTATCCCGACAGTTACGCCTGCACCACGACCACCGAAGAAGTCAAAGGCTATGACGAAAACAACCTCAGCCATCAGGAATCATTCCTGACGAAAAAGTCGAGTTTCACATCCAACACGACTTCATGGGTCTTGAACCGCAAGGATAATGAAACCATCATCATATCACGTCCGGGCAAGCCTGAGGTGGCTTCCTATACCGAATTCCACTACGAGTCCGATGATGACTTCAAGGTTTCATACATGCTCGCCGTACCTAATGGCGGCGGCAACCTGAATGACCCTTTGGCGGTTAAAACCGAATTCGGCTATGACGGTTTCGGCAACCTGACGAAAAAAGTCACTACGGCAAATAATCCCACTTTTGGCGAAGGCCAGCATATCAATTCATACGAGTATGGCGAAAACTACGAGCATCGCCTGCTTACCAAGGAAACTGTTGGCCCAGAAGCCGATGGCTATGCAACGACCTATACCTACGACAATTTCGACAGACTACAGTCGGCCACCGACTGCAACGGCCAGACCATTGGTTACACAACCAGTCTGCTCGGCACTTCGCACACTACCACAGCCATCGACGGCACGAAACTGAACACGTATACGATCACGGCATCCGCCGGCGCGGGAGGAAGCATCACACCGGATGGAGAGATATCCTCCTACTACACATGGAGTAAACAGACTGGCGGCATCCCGACGCTGGTTTTCTACCACAAGACCGGTGTTGAGCTGCGCACCGTCACCTTCAATTTTAAAAACAAACCTATCATTGTCGACAAGCATTACGACGCACAAGGCCGGTTGCAGGAAGTCTCGCTTCCATACGGCAAAGACGAAGAACCGCAATGGACATCGTACAAATACGACATCTACGACCGACCAACCATAGTGACGCTGCCCGACCATTCGGAAACCCGCACCGATTACAACGGCTTCCTCACCACATCGACCTATTTCCCTGATTTCGCAGGACATCCTGACATCAAACAGGAAACCAAGCAGAAAGTCAACGCCTTGGGCTGGGTGACGGAAAGCACCGACGATGAAGGAACCACCGTCCATTACGACTATTTCGCCGACGGCAAACTGGAATGGACGCAGATTGGCGAGGACGAAGCCACACGCATCAGCCTGCAATATGACCAGGCACGCAACCGCACCGGACTCATCGACCCCAACTACGGCACGACTTCCAGCGTCTATAACGCTTTCGGCGAGGAAAAGTCGCGCACCAACCCTAAAGAACAGACGACCACTTTCACCTATGATGATTATGGCCGCATGACCGACAGGATGGATGGCGGAGAGAACATCAACACACACTGGAATTACTTTGAAGATCAGCAACACAAAGGCCTGTTGGAATCGGTACGCTACGGTGACCAAGTCATCTCCTACGCTTACGATGATTTCCAGCGTCTGGAATCGACAACCGACCGTGGCTATACCACATCGTTCACCTACGATTTCGCTTCCCGCATTGCTTCGGTAACATACCCTTCGGGCTATACGTTGAACACTCTTTACAGGACTACTGGACATCTTTTAGGCTATGCCGACAACGACGGCAACATGCTTTGGCAGACCGATGATGTCAGCCCGCGCGGCGAACTGCTGCAATCCACCATGGGAGGCAGTATTGTCACCAACCGCAGTTTCCACCCTGAAAAACATATACTTACAGGTGTGACTACCGTGACCGGAGAAAATAATTTGCAAAATCTTACCTTTGGTTACGATGATTTTAATAATTTAGAGGCCCGAATTGATAACCTTCGCAACTTGAACGAATCATTCAGATACGACAACCTGAACCGCCTGACGGACATCGAACTCAATGGTGTCCAGACCGGCATGATGACCTACGACGACTATGGCCGCATGACAAGCAAGACCATGGACGGACAGCTCGTCTTCCAAGGCGCTTCCTTTGATGGGCCGGAAGGCAAGCCGCACGCCATCAAGTCGGCACAGACCAACGAAGGCGTTTTCCCAGCCGACGTGCAAAAAATAGATTACACCAGCTTCGACAAGGTGAAGCATATCGCCGAAGGCGACAACAGGCTCTCCTACACCTACGGCTACAACCGACAGCGCATCGGCATGGAAGAAACCGTTGGCGGCAAGCAACGCAACAAGACGTATGTGGGCAATTGGGAATACATCAAAGAAACCGCCGATGGCGTGACGACCGAAAAGGTGCTGACCTACCTCTCAGGCCCTACGGGCGTGTTTGCCGTGGTTGAGAAGCAAGGCGAAGAAGAAAGCCTCCACTACATCCTCAAAGACCACCTCGGCAGCTGGACCACCATCACCGATGCCGAA
>CALGBV010000428.1 GCA_937884015.1 uncultured Bacteroidales bacterium | reverse complement strand
TCGATGCTTGGGGATGACTTTGTCATCAAGGACCAACAGGAGCAACAAGAGACTTTATATCGCATCATGCGTTCCGAAAAATGGGCGGTTTATGCCATTCTCACTTTCATTCTCATCCTTGCCACATTCAATGTTGTCGGTTCGCTTTCCATGCTGATGATTGACAAGCGGAAGGACTCAGAAATTCTTAAAGCTATGGGTGCAGACAGGAATTTCCTTCAACGTGTTTTTATGAACGAAGGACTTCTGATTTCTGTTGTCGGCGGCATTATTGGCTTGGTTATAGGCATTTTAGCAGTCCTTTTGCAACAGCATTTCGGCTTCATAAAATTCGGTTCAGGCGGCGGAAATTATATTGTGGATGCCTATCCGGTTCTGCTGAAAATGAAAGATGTCTTCGTCATTTTTGCCACAATTCTTGCCGTTGGCTGCACTTCGGCTTTCCTGACTGTCCGTCATGCCATGAAAAAGGAAGGTTTTTCCCTGAAGGCAAAATGATAATGAAACAACAATAAGCCGTACGTATTGATTACGCCTCGTTTAATCCCGAATACGATTTATAACGGCATTTTCGAAGTCAAAATATGCATGTCTTGAAAAAACCAGGCAAGAATTGAAAAAAAAAGGTGCTGAACAACAGCACCTTATTCGTTGTTTTCAAGAGAAATCAGAACCACTTCAGACGTTCGTCGTCCATATAAATCGAACAATCCAGGTCTCCTTTGGTATCTCTGCCAAGGTGAGGCATGGCGCTGAGCAGATAAATAGGCATATATTTGCGTAGATTCTTCGTGATAGCGACATCGGGATTGTCAGTAATGGTAGTTGCCCAAACCAAGTCGTTGTCTTTCATGTCGTATGCCTCGATGGTGATAGTGACAGCTTGTTTTTCTTCGTGAACATTGACGAGTTTCTCCTTGTTCACATATTTGCCTTCGGTAGTTTGGGTAGTTATTATTTGGGCGTTTTCTGACGAATGTTTGCCTCGTTCATTCGATTTTGACTTCAAATCGGTTTTGGTAGTAGTTTTGGTCCCAGGCTGCCATTCACTTGTGGTGACCGTCTTCATATAATCGCGAACAACAACTTCGCCAAGGTTAAAGCTGTAAACCACCCGGATGTCGGCTTCGTCATCATCAACATCCCTATAACCCGAATTTTCCAGGACTTTCTCCAAGTCTTTCCTATATTCGCGAGCCACCAACTTATTGATGTCTTCCGGAAAATTGGTTTCAATGAAAAACTTCTTTCCGACGTCTTGATTACCAACCGTGTTCACAGTGCAGTGATATGTTTCTTGAAAAAAGTCGTGAAACATTTTGCAACCTACGAAAGTCATTGAAATTGCCATCATTGTGATAGCCGTAGTTAAAATATGTCTTTTCATAAGGAGTATTATAATAATAAATAGTTGATATTGTTCATTTTGCTGACAACAAATTTGCATCTATTTGTTTCCGCAAAAATAAAAAAACTTTCCTTGCAATAATTTGAATCCCTGAAAAATATCATGTTTTTGGCTGCAGTATGGGATTTGCTAAGGCATCTGTATTAAGAATTTGTGTTTCCACCAATCAGATTCGTCAAATCGATGAATTCTTTCACCGAAAGTTGTTCGGGGCGTTTGTTGAAGACTTCGTTTCCGATGATTTCAGGACTTAGCAGCGAACGCAACGAGTTGCGCATGGTCTTGCGTCGCTGGTTGAAGGCTTGTTTCACAATGGTCACGAAAAGCTTTTCGTTGCAGCCTAAGTCGGTGGTGGCGTTGCGCCTCATCTTTATGACTGCCGATTTCACCTTTGGCGGCGGATTGAACACGTTTTCGTGGACGGTAAACAGATAATCGATGTCATACCAGGCCTGCATCAGCACGCTCAAAATGCCATAGGTCTTGCTGCCTTCCTTGGCAGCCATGCGTTCTGCCATTTCTTTCTGTACCATTCCGACGACTTCAACAACCAAATCCTTGTGTTTCAGCACTTGAAAGAAAATCTGACTGCTGATGTTGTAAGGGAAATTGCCAATGATGCCCATATTTTGTTTGCCATATTGGTTGAGGTCGGCACGGAGGAAATCGCCATGAATGAGATGATTGCCTAACATCGGGAAATTCTCTTTCAGATAGTCGATGGATTCGGTGTCAATCTCAATCACATAGAACTTTTCCATGATCTCGTTGACCATGTATTGCGTGAGTACGCCAGTTCCTGCACCGACTTCAATCACTGATTCCAAATCGGGAGATAACTGTTCCACAATGCGTTGCGCAATGCTTTGGTCGGTCAAAAAATGTTGCCCTAGGCTTTTCTTGGGTCTTACTTCGTTCATTGTTTGTCCTTTTTGTGCGTCAGGAGACGCGATTCATCGCGTCTCTACTGGATTTTTCGATAATTTTTCTTTGCTTGAGCGGTATAGATGCTTGTCGGGTATTCGTCAATCAGTTTTTCGTAATGCTGTGCTGCCGATGCTTTGTCTTTCAGGTTATTTTGCTCAATCAATGCGGCTTGCATCAGCGCGGCATCGGCCATGTAGCTGTAGGCATAGCGCTCGACGATGCTCAGATAAATGTTTTTCGCCGATTCGTAATCCTTGTTTTTCTCAGTGATTTGCGCCTTGCGGAATAGGGCATGTGGAATGCTCGTTTCGTTGCCGTTGCTGATGATGTCGTCGAGAAGGGTCAAGGCTTCATCGTCTTTGTGCTGGAAAATGCGGTAATCGGCTCTTGCCAAACGGCAAAGCTCTATTCCGGTGGTGTCGGTTTCCAGGTTGTCTTTGATGATGAGCGTCAAGGTCATGGCATCGTTGGCAATGAGTTTAGAAGTGGCGGCTTTCAGCACATTGAGTTGCACCTGCGCCCAGGCAAATTCGCCGATGAAATAGCGCAATTGTGCGTTTTTGAAACGCGCTTCGTGTCCCAACGGCTCTTCTTTCATGCTTTTGTCAACCTGACTGTAAAGCAGTGTGGCTTCCCAGACTTCGTCTTCGTGAAGGTAGATGTCGGCTAATTTCAGTTTCAGCCGGGCCTGCTCAATCTTTCCCGTGGTTTGTTCCAAAGTGCTTTCTATCAAAGAAATGGCTTCGTCTTGCTGCCCAAGCTGATAGGCCATGATGTCGCTTTGTGTCACAACCAGATTGGCGTATTCGTTTGCCCCGACTTCTTCGTAGGCTTCCGAAATGCGATTGGCAAGTGTTTCGTATGCCTTTCTGTCGATTACGTTTTCCGCTTTAAATTTCTGATAATCAGAATTGATGAGGCCTATTAAGGCATCGGCGTAAAGTGGATGGCTTTTGCCTTTTTTTCTTATGTAGTCGAAACCGTCGTGAGCGACATCATATTGCCGGTTGTCCAAACAGATGTTGGAAAGACTGATGATTTGTGCTTCCTGATCGTTGCCGCGTCGGTCGATGCTTTTGCATTGTTCAAGGGCGATGTCGTAGTCTTCTTCCTGCAAGGCTAACCATACCAAAAGCTCTGCAAATTGCACGTTATCAGGCTTTTCTTGCGTCTTTTTCAGCAATGCGATGCGCAATTCGTCGGTGATGCTCTTGTTCACATCGTAGAACAGCATCGATTGGAGCCGCATCTTGATGGACTTGTATTGGTCGGGATTGTTTTCAAGTTCAAGGAAATAGTAATGGAAGGCTTCCTGATAGTTGGCCATGGCCTGATAAATGTAGGCTCGGTCCAGGTTGAATGTCCGTCCTTCATTGTTGATTTTGGCACCTTCCTCGAGGACAGCCAGAGCCTGTTCATTTAAGTTTTTGGAACGCAATGTGTTGACGTAACTCTGAATGACGTTTGCGTTTTCGGGCAAGTCTTTCATAATCTCGTTGAAAAGCTTCTCGGCCTTGTCTTTCTTGTCATTCAAAAGGTAGACATAAATCAAGTCGACTTTGCCTTTCACTTGATTCGGATTGTCTTTCGTGAAGGATTTGAGCTTCTTTTCGGCTTCGTCAAGGTCTTTTAGCCGAATCAGACATTCGATGTATTGATTGAAATAGTTAATCTGCTGATAGTCTTTGTATAATTTCGCGTAGATTTCCTTCGCCTTTTCATAGTCCTGGTTCATGAAGCATTGGCTCGCCATTTGGTCATCGATTTGGCGTTGCTCGTTTTTCGGCGACTGCCTTTTCTTTGCCGATTCTTTGGCAGAAGAAGAGATTTGGGCATTTGCCGAAATGACCAGAAAAAGAAAAAACAATATGGAGGCAAAACGGTTTTTCATCACTGTTTCATGGCTTTTCTGAGCGAGTTCAGTTCGTTTTTTTGTGCGCTCAAGCGGTCGCTGAAATAGAGGACCTGTTCATGCAAGGTGTCGGCAACTTTCTGTTCGTCTGAAAGATAAATGTTTGCCAACGAGTCGCTGACATAGTTTGTCGCAATGTCGTCCTGAAGGTTTTCCAACTGCTGTTGCAGGTAGTCGAATTTCCGTTCCATGACAGGCTTCACTTCTTGGAACTGAATAAGGTAGGCTTGGGCGAGGTTGAGGGTGTTGAAATATTCACCCAGTTTCTCTTTTGGCGCGAACTGCAACATGGAATCGCAGAAATGATAGTCTTCATTGGCCTCCGCATAATATTCTTTTTCAATGTGTTGCATTGCCTTTATGTCGGCTTTCGCCTGTCTCTGCAACTTAAGGATTTCGGTAGTTGCCGATTGTTCTTGGCAGGCGCAAAATGCCAAGCTGATGAAGAATGTGAGGGCGATTTTGACTTTGTTTTTCATAGGATTTCTGATTAATCAAATGTAAGTTGCAAAGATACTGCTTTTAGATTAATTGTGATGGAAATGGCAACAAAAAAACCCGATGGGTCGGGGAGACCTATCGGGTAAAAATGTATGTTATGAATAAAATTATTATTCAGTGATTTGTCCTTCGACTGGGAGGACTGAAACGAATGACTTGTTGTCTCTCTTCTTCACGAATTCGACAATGCCGTCACATTTTGCATACAAGGTGTGATCCTTGCCAATGCCTACGTTCTTGCCAGGATAGTGTTTTGTACCACGCTGACGAACAATGATGTTACCTGCTACTGCAGCTTGTCCACCGAAAAGTTTAATGCCGAGTCGCTTACTAGCGGACTCACGACCGTTCTCGGAACTACCAACGCCTTTTTTGTGTGCCATATCTTTCTGATTTTTCGGGTTTTTTACTCTGTAATGTTATCAATTACGACCTTGCTCAGATACTGACGGTGACCGTTAGATGTCTGATAGCCTTTTCTTCTTTTCTTCTTGAAAACGATAACTTTGTTGCCTTTGCAGTGCTGCATGATAGTGGCTTCGACATTGGCGCCGGCTACCGTCGGGGCTCCTACTTTCGTCGAACCTTCGTTTTCAATTAATAATACTTTGTCGAAAGAAACTTTACTTCCTTCTTCTCCTTGCAGTCTGTTGACGAATAATTGTTGTCCTTTCGTCACTTTGAACTGTTGTCCTGCGATTTCTACTATTGCGTACATTTCTCGATATCTTTTAGATACTGATTCCTATTCTTTTTTTCGGACTGCAAAAATACACAATTTTTCGATAGAACAAATGTTTCTTTCATTTTTTATCATTAATTTTCAGTCCTTTGATTTGTTCGCTATTCGTAAATAACAATGAATCATTGTTTTATGATGAATAATTTGACTATTAATTCGTTGCTTGATTAATGCTTTTTTCAGTTTTTGGCATTATTAATCCTTCTTTGAGTGTAAAAAAAGATTATTTTTGCCGCACTTTTCCCCTTAATAAAATAAGGTAATGACAGAAAACGAGTTGCAAATCATTGTTGAAAACGTAAAGTCGGGCGACAGGGAGGCTTTCAATAAACTTTTCCGCCAGTTTTACGCGCCTTTGTCGCGTTTTTGCATTCGCTTTGTAGCTGATGAGGATGTTGCAGCTGAGGTCGTGCAGGATTTTTTCGTCAGATTGTGGACTAATCACGAGAGCCTTTCCATTAATTCCTCGTTTAATTCCTACATGATGCAGTCGGTGCGCAATTTGTCCCTTACCTATATTAATAGGGAGCGTTCCCATGCCGAAGCCAATCTTTCGGTTTATTCTGAGGAAGGTGAGGCTTTCGATGCCTCTGAGGAACTTCAAGGTCAGAATCTTGAAGATGCTTATCGTAAAATCGTGGCCGGAATGCCTGAAAAGCGTCGTGAGGTTTTCATGCTGAGTCGTTTCGATGGGTTGAAATATGTCGAGATTGCTGAAAAGCTGAATCTTTCGCAAAAGACGGTCGAAGCTCACATGTGTGCGGCCATAAAGCAGCTCAAGGAAGGCTTGAAAGATTATATTTGATTTTTTTTGAAAAAAATGCGTTTTCGACTAAGGGTAAAACGCGAGTTATTAGTCTTATAAGTGAATAAAGAAACAAAATGAGTAAGGTAAATCAATATGATGAGTTGATAATGAGCTATTTGGATGGGCTTTGCACTTCCGAAGATGCTCAGATTCTGCTTTCATGGATTGCCGAAAGCGATGAAAATCGTCTTCATTTTGAGTCTTTGAAGACCGTTTGGGAACTCACGGCTTTTGAAATGCCTGAAAACATTGACGTTGAGGCCGCTTTGGGAAAGGTGAACCTCCGCATTGACGAAATCGAGGCTGAAAAAGCGAAAGAAGTTGCACCAACGGTGAAATTATCCTGGTATCAGAAGAATTACAAATATGTATCCGGCGTTGCCGCTGCGGTTGTTGTTGCTCTGATAGTCAGTTTCTTCGTGGCGAAACCTTTCAACAATAAGACGGTTCTGGCTTCAAGTGATTTCGGAGCCAATACGTCATGCAAACTTCCTGATGGCACCACGGTGACTTTCGGTTCCGAATCGGAATTGACCTATGGAAAATCGTTTGGCAAGACTTTGCGTCAAGTCGATTTTGAAGGTGTCGCCTCGTTTGATGTGGCCAAGGATGCTTCAAAACCTTTCATTATCCGTTGCGACAATATGCAGATAGAAGTCCTCGGCACTTCATTCATGTTGAATGCTGACGATCAGGTTCTTGACTTGTATTCCGGCAAAGTGAAAATGAGTGCAGTTGATAAGAAAGGTCATGAAATCAGTTCTATAGAGGTCCTTCCTGGTGAACGTGGCATGTTCAACGAAGCCAACGAGTTGGTGCTCGTTTCTGCCATGGATGTGAAGAAGGACGAACTGATGAAAAATCACGAGATTGTCTTCAATGATGAGACTTTGCGCGTGATTATCGAAACCGTGGAATACATTTACAACGTAAATATCAATCTTGCTGAGGCTCAGGCCGAAAGAAAGATTACGGTGCGTTTCACCGACGACCCAATCAACGATGTCCTTGAAACCATTGCCGCCGTCGCCAATCTCGAATTGGTGAAATCGGGTTCCACTTTCGAACTTCGCTAAACAATCCTTTTCCTTCATGTTTTTATCTTTTTGACATTCATTTTGTCTGTTGATTTAGGTTTTTTGTAAATTAGCAGCCAATTTTGAAGTCAAAAAAGAGGTTTGTGTATGGGATTTATCTCGAAACATGTTGATAATCAAAAGGGTAAAAAAATACATAGTGCGCTGGCAGGTGCATTTCTTTTCCTGCTTTTCAGTCTGATGATGCCTCGGCAATCGTTTTCACAGGTGATTGACCCCGTGATTTCGTTTTCCGTTGAGTCGTGTTCGCTTGATGTGGCTTTGGAAAAACTTTTTGCTGAATATGATGTCAATGTGGCGTTTAGCAAGGCCGAACTTTCGCAGGTTCACATTCAGGCTTATTCGTGTTCCTACAAGCCCATCGATGAGGTGTTGCGCGATTTGCTAAAAGGCACTGACTATGGCTTCAAGAAAATCGGGCGGCAATATGTGATCAAGAAAATGCCAGCTTTTGTGCCCGTATATCCTGAAAATCACACCAATGACCCAGCCGTTCCTTCGGTGGTCGAAAATCATAAGGTTGACACGGTTTTGAACCGCCAAACTGATACACTGCGGATTTTCGATACCTTGTTTGTGACGAGGATCCTGATTCAACGCGATACTGTTGTGATGCAAAAGACTGTTGTTGAGCATGATACCACTTTCATTCGTAAACGGAACCCGATAGCGTTCAATTGGCCTTCGTTCCGTGATAATGGCTGGTTCGCCAATCTTTCCTACGATCATGCCTGGGGAGGTCTGAAACAAAGTCTGAACGACCCTGATTTTGAGGAACTTTATAACCTTTATAATCAGTCGGTTGATTTGTCGCATGTTGCCACGAATGGCGTTACGGCAGAGGCTGGTTATAAGCAGAACCGTTTGAGTTATGGCATGACTTTGTCGTACAGATCCTTGCATTATCGTTTTGCCATGGATAGGACTGTGACGGAAGGCAATTATTTTGTGAACGATACTTTGGACACTTATTATGTTGTCAATCAGGTGTCTGGCGATACGTCTTTCTGTTATGTGCTCGATTCGGTGTATGTTCCATTGGAATCGCATGATTTCTCGTGCCGCGAAGATAATCGCCTGAATTATTTGGGCGTTGGCGGTTTTTGTTCCTACGACTTGTTTGCGGCTGAATATTTCAGGTTGTTTGTAAAGGCAGGAATTTCAATAGACTTTCTGCTGAATGCGCGTGGTTCCATGTTCTCGATGGATAAGCCGTTTTATACCAATGATTTAAATAAGTATGCTGAAACGGTGAAATTCAGTTATTCGTTGGGAATTGGTGCGGCCTTGAAAGTCGGAGAGCGATTGGAACTGGTGCCGGAATTGGATTACCGCCGCCATGTCGGTTCGCTTTACAAAACGGATTATCCGATTAGTTTGAAGATGCAATCCGTTGTGTTGAAATTAGGTTTGACTTATTATTTCTAAGCAATGAACCGATTCGGATTGATAGGGCTGTTTTTGACAATGTTTTCTTTCTTTGGATTGACTTATCAGTCTGAGGCTCAGTGCTATGTCCCGATCGATGGAACGGTTTCAACAAGCCTTACCTTGCCGAAAATGGGTCAGGATTCGGTGTATTTCGTTGCGCAGTCGTTGCTGGTCTCCGACAATGGTTCGCTTTACATTGAGCCTGGCGTGAAGATACTGTTTGGTCAGTCGGCGTTTTTGCGTGTTGATGGCGGTAGCCTGGTTATCGAAGGCAAGGCAAACGATTCCGTTTATCTGTTGCCATACGAGTTATCGCACGATTGGAACGGCGTTCAGTTGAAAAATATCAGTTCAGAATCGGTATCGAGTATTGCATTCGCGGAAATGCGTGGTTCTCAGGTTGCTATCGTGGCTTCCAATTGTGAGGATGTCATTATAAAAAGGTGCGGTTTCCATAATTATTATGCAGGAAAAGGCTTGGATTTGACTGATTGCGACCGCTTTTTGGTTGACAGTTGCCTGTTTTCACAATGCGTCTCAGGCATTGAACTGAAATCGCAGGCACGCGATTGTGTCGGGAATGTCTTTTCGCACAATATTTTTGATCAAGGACAAATCAACTTAACGTTTTCAAATACTTCGTATGGCTGGAAATGCCGCGATAACTACGTCATTTCCAATTGTTTCCAAAAGGCTTCTACGGCCCTTTATTTCGATAGGCAAGTTGGAGTGATGACTGAAAGCGGGAAAAACTACGTGATGAACAACGTGATTTCTTCCGGTTTGCCTTCGGGCAACATTGGCTATTCGTCGTATGGCATTCGTGCGGGTATGGATTCGCTTATCATTCGGAATAATATTTTCTGGAAAAACGATGAGGCGCTCAATATGTTGAATAACTGTCAGTTGGTCGTTGAACAGAATACATTTTATGATAATGGACAGACCATAACGGATTTGCAACCGAATGGAACGACTTGTTTTTCGGGCAATGTTTTCAGCGAAATGAATTCCACTTTGGCATCGTTCACTTCGACGGGCAATGAATGGCACTTCAACAATTTCCTCCATCACGAGAATGTCGTGTTGTTTGAAAACAATTCGGCAAATACGGTCAATATGGAGAAAAACTATTGGCATCGGACTTCGAATCAAGAAATAGGAAGATGTGTTTTTGACCAGCATGATAATCCGGAACTTGGTGAAATTGTGTATGATGACTTTTTGCTGGAATGTGATACGACGGCACCTGTTTCACCTCCGGCACATGTGAAGAAACAGTTTATTAATGGCAATTGGAAGATTTCGTGGGATGAAAATCCAGAGGCCGATTTCAGCCATTACATTTTGTATTATGGCGATTTCGATTTCTACAAGTTCAACCATCACAGCGAACCTGTTTATGGAAATTCCTATATTTTGCCGACTTATTTAGCTGAAAATGTTGCCGTTGTGGCTTGCGATAGGACATGCGACATAAATGGTTTCATGGCGGCAGGCAGAAGTGCCTACGCTTTCGCTGATTTTTATCCATACGCGGGCGAAGATGCCACGATGTGCGCTCCGTCAAGTGGTTTTACGATTAGAGAAGCCAGCATCCCTTATTCCTATAATAGTTTTCTTTGGCGCACATCCGGAACGGGAAATTTCTCTGATCCATTGGCACTTACGGCAACCTATTTTCCCTCAGCCGAGGATTATGAAACGGGCGAGGTAATCCTTTCCATCCGCGTTACATCGGGTAATGATGTGAAGACTGCTTCGATGAAATTGCGGCTGTTTGGGCAGCTTATGGTCTATGCGGGTACCGATTCCTATTCGGGAGTTGATAGGCCTATTCTGCTCGATGATGCTGATGCCCAGCACTATGATTCGATTTGCTGGAAGACTTGTGGCGATGGCTTCTTCATCAATCCTGCTGATTTACATTCGGTTTATTATCCTGGTGAGATTGAAAAGGAAAATAGAAAAGTGAAGCTTGCGCTTGATGCCTGGTCGTATTGCGGGCACGTTTCCGATACAGTCGTTTATGAATTGTATGAGGAATTCGCCTTGTCGGGAAGGGTTTGGCGCGGAGATTTGCCTTATCCGAATGCACAGGTTCTGGCAGTTGCTGTCGGCGATGAAAATGATTTTGTATCAGGATTTTACAGAACGGTTTCTGATGAAAATGGTGAGTTTGAATTTGGCACTTTGCTGGCCGATACCTACACCGTTTATGCTTTTCCTGATACCTTGGACTTGAGTTGTGCCGGTTCGTACTATTTTGATAAATTGGTGTGGGACGCCTCGAATTTGATAAAAGTGAATGGCAACGTGTATGATGTTGACCTTACTTTGCCGGAAATACAGCCGTCATTTTCTTCGGGTAATGGCTTGATTAGCGGTGTTTTCGATTATCCGGAAATGGATTTCAGGGCTGGTGATTTCTATTGCCAGTCGTGGCTGCGCGATGACACTGCTGATGCCTATTGCGTTGAGGGCTTGTCGAATGTCTGCGTTACTTTGCTAAATTCCACGAAAGAGCGTGTCTTGGGCTTCACCATTACTGATGAACGTGGGCGTTTTTCGCTGCGCAACCTGTTGTTTGGCTCCTATTATGTCATGGCTGATTTGCCGCGTTATGGCAGAGGATTATGCGAAGCGGTCACCATTTCTCCCGATGAACCTGAAATAACTGATTTGCATTTGTTTGTCAATCGTGAAGGCAGCGTCGCTATGCACCGTGGAAGCCAAAATGATTTGAAAACGGTTTCGGTTTTTCCAAATCCAGCCGCTGGTGAATTGAAGGTTTCAGGTTTGGTGAAAGCGGAAAAATATCAGTTGATGGTTGTGAATATTTTAGGAGAAATCCTTGTTTCGGAAACGTGTTTTTCTGATGCTTTCGGAAATATTATGCTGTCTGTCAGTGATTTGCCGAAGGGGATTTTTGTCTTGCATTTGCAAAATGATGTTTCGGAAACTTGTGTTAGGTTTGTAAAATAGATGGTATGAAAAATAGGTTGTCGTTGTTGCTTGCCGTTGTGTTCCAACTTGTTATCGGTTCCCATGCTTTTGCTAACGGAACGGTGATGGGTTCGGTGTTCGAGCAGGATGGCTTCACGCCGATTGCTGATGCTTCGGTAACATTTTCTACCGTCAACCTTCAAGGTGACACCATTTCGTATCAATTCCATACGGATTCATCTGGTAGTTATTATGGAACAATGATTGCTAGTGAATATCAGGCGGTTGCCTTCGCAAATGGCTATGCGGATAGCGGTTTTCCTGCGTCAATTGTCTTGATAGATGATGCTGTGATTGAGCATATCGATTTCGTTTTGCATGAGTTGTATAGTCCGGTTCAGTATGTCATGGCGCGGCCTTTTGCCAATTCGATGGTGAAGGTCACCTGGGCAAAAAGCAATTCGGCTTTGATCGAGGATTTCGAAACGGGCGATTTCTCGAAATTGGATTGGAACAATGGCATTTCGGAATATCCTTGGACAATAACGGAGACCAATCCCTATCAAGGCTCATATTGCATGAAGTCTTCGTGCGAAGGCATTGGGTCAGGCGTTTCGGAAATCGAAGTCGTTGTTAATCTCCTCGTTGACAGTAGAATAAGTTTCTATGAAAGGATTTCTTCCGAAAGTCCTTGGGATTGTGGAAGTTTTTATATCGATGATGTGAAAATGGGTGAATGTTCGGACGAAAGCGATTGGCAGGAAGTTTCTTTCGATGTTGCCGAAGGTCCTCATGTTTTCCGTTGGAGTTATGTGAAGGATGCTTCTTTTGATGTTGGCGAGGATTGCTTTTATATTGATAACATTCGCTTTTTCAATGCTTTGGCTAAATCTGAAACGAATAATCGTTCATTCCAATATTATCAGCTCTACCGCCGTCGTTTCAATGAATCGCCTATGCTTTTGGCTTCGCATTTGACGGATTCTTCATTTGTAGATGTGGGCTGGAACAATTTGCCTTGGGGACAATATTATTATGGTGTGAGCTGCATTTACGAAGGTAATCGCGGTGAATCGGAAATCGTTTGGTCGAATGGTCTTGATAAGGACTTAACGACTGAATTTGAGGTGTTTGCCACGACAAATTCCGGCTTGATTCCTACTGGAGCAAACGTTTCCTTGATTTCGTCCGACACTTTGGGCACCAATTATCATGCAACGCTCGACGAAATGGGCCACTGCCTGATTAGTGAAGTTGTGCGTGGCGATTATTGGGTCACAGTTAGTCTGGCTGGTTATGAGGAATTTGTTTCGGATTCTTTGGTAAATGTTTCAGAACATGTTGATTATCAAGTTGAACTGATGGAAAAGAAGTATGAATTGGATAGCCTTTATGTGTCGTCGACGGGTTGGGCTATATGGTCGATGCCGGATTCGTTGCTGCCTTCGGTTCAGTGTTTTGAAATCATGTTGGACACTGTACCTGTCTGCACGATTTCTGATTTGCATTATCAGTTGGCTGTGGATGATTTTGTTTCGGACGAGACTTATTTGTTAAAGGTGCGTCCTGTCTATTTGTCGGGCGCTGGCAATTGGGCGGAGGCATTTTTCACCTATCGTTCCTGCTCGGATTTTCCACCGACTTTGGATGGTTTGTTTGCTGAACGTATTCCTGAAGGCACCAGAATCTATTGGAATAATCCATTGGCTGACAGCTTAATAGGAGCTGTTTGCTATCGTAATGAGCAATATCTTGGCTTCACAACTGACGCATTTTTCATAGATGAAGAACCTTTGCCATACGGCGAGACTTGGTGGCAAGTCCGTTTGGTCTACGACGGTCAATTGCCTGAGGCTTACTATTCTATGTCATGCTTTGAGTCGGTGAGTGTTTACAATCCTTTGCTTTGCAATCCGCCTCAAAATTTGGAAGGTGAGAATTATTTTAACGATGAGAACGATTTCGGAGCCTTGATTTCGTGGGGAATCCGTCCCGAACCGATTGCGGAATGGCTTTATTATGATAATGGATTGTACGACACGGCATTAGGCGCCGACGGTATGATTTATTGGGGTATAAAGTTCGATGCAGTGGATTTGGCGGCCTATTCGGGAGCAGTTTTGTCGAAAGTCTCGCTGTTCGATATTGCCGCAGGCGCGTATCAGATTTGGATTTATTTTGGCGAAGAAATCACGCCACATACTTTGGTGCATTATCAGAACATGAGCCTTGATGGTTGCAACGATTGGCATACTGAAACGTTGTCGACGAATTTGAATTTGCCTGAAAACGAGTCGGTTTGGGTGGTGATTGGTCAGCACGGCATCACTTATCCTGCGGCTGCTTGTGCCGCAACGGGTAACCCGAATGGTTCATGGGTCTCGATGGACGGCATTGCATGGAATGAATTGTCGTATTACAACTTGGATTACACTTGGATGCTTCGTGCTTTTGTGACCAATCAGTTCTCAAAAGCGGAAAATGATAATCTGCTGAAATACAATGTCTATCGCTCGTATGACAATCAGAATTATTCATTGATTGCATCGGTTTCGTATGACGAAAATGTTGGCTTTTACCAATATAAGGATGTGCTTGTCGGTGATGCTCACAGTGTTTTCTACTATCAGGTGAGGGCTGAATATGAATCTGGTTGCGAATCGGAACCGGCAGCATCTTTGCTCAATCCGGCACAAGATTTTGTTGTAGTTGATGATGCCTGGGATTTGAATGAATACAGCCTTTCGCATAATGTTTATCCGAATCCGACGGATGGAAAGATCGTGATTTCGGGGCAAAATGTGAGTCAAATCGCTGTGTTTGATGCTTTTGGCAAAAAGGTTTTCGTTTCCGATTGCAATGCCGATGAAATTCAAATTGATTTGTCGCATTGTGCCGATGGCTTGTATTTGCTTCGCGTCGTTTCGCAAAATGGTACGGAAACTCACCGCGTGATGCTTGCGCATTGATTTTGTTGTGCCTAAAATCACTATCTTTGCCGCTCAAATTGGTAAAATATGATTTCTGTTCAGAACCTCAGTATGCACTTCACGGGTGAAGACCTTTTCACCGACATTTCCTTTTTGATTCGCGAAAAAGACCGTATTGGTCTGGTGGGCAAAAACGGCGCAGGAAAAACCACGCTCCTGAAACTGATTTGTGGCATTGAGCAGCCATCGAAGGGCGATGTGATTATCCCTCAGGGTGTTACGATTGGTTATTTGCCGCAAGAGAAAAATGTCAATAGCGAAAAGAATGTCTTGGATGAGGCCTTGACGGCTTTCGATGAATATCATCAGTTGGAACGTGATGCTGAAAGGTTGCAGCAGGAATTGACGGAAAGGACGGACTATGAAAGTGTGCAATATCAGAAGCTTATTGATAAGCTTACCAATTTGAACGATAGAATAGCAATGTTGGGCGGCAACTCCATCGAAGGCGAAGCGGAACGCATTTTGGTTGGCTTAGGTTTCGGCCACGAGGATATGTTTCGACCGATGAAGGAGTTTAGCAATGGCTGGCAGATGCGCGTGGAACTGGCAAAGATCTTGCTGAAAAAGCCGAATCTCTTGCTTTTGGACGAACCGACCAACCACTTGGACATTGAATCAATTCAGTGGTTGGAGACTTTCCTGAAATCGTATTATGGCGCCATTCTGATGGTTTCGCACGACCGCGCTTTTTTGGATAACATCACCGTTCGCACGGTAGAAATTTCCAATGGCAAGATTTACGATTACAAGGCTTCTTATTCCGATTATGTCGCTTTGCGAGAGGAACGTGTTGATATGCAGCGTTCTGCGTATGAAAACCAGCAGCGCGAAATAAAAGACATTGAGGCTTTCATTGAGCGTTTCCGTTATAAGGCGACCAAGGCAAAGCAGGTGCAGAGTCGTGTGAAGCAGTTGGAAAGAATGGAGGAAATTGAGATTGATGACATTGACAGCACGGCTATTCATTTCAAGTTTCCGCCTGCGCCACATTCGGGCAAGGTCAGTCTGGAACTGAACCATGTTTCGAAAGCTTACGGTGAAAAACAGATTCTGAAAGATGTCAATTTATTGATTCCGAGAGGGGAGAAGATAGCTTTTGTCGGGCGCAATGGCGAAGGCAAATCCACTTTGTCGAAAATCATTTGTGGCGTTCTCGATTATGAAGGCGAGGTGAAATTAGGCCACGAAGTGAAGATTGGCTATTATGCACAGAACCAACAGGATATGCTGGATATGAATAAGACTGTTTTTGAGACTTTGGACGATGTAGCTGTTGGCGAAATGCGCCTGAAAGTCAAGGCTTTGCTGGGTTCTTTCCTTTTCCGTGGCGATGACATCGACAAGAAGGTGAAGGTGCTTTCGGGTGGCGAGAAGGCGCGTCTTTCCTTGGCGAAGATGTTGCTTTTCCCGACCAATCTGCTTGTCCTCGACGAACCCACCAATCACTTGGACATGCTTTCGAAAGACATTCTGAAAAATGCTCTGATTCAGTATGATGGCACCTTGATTATTGTTTCGCACGACCGTGATTTCCTGCAAGGCCTGACGAATAAGGTTTATGAATTCCGCAAGCCGAACATAAAGGAATACATTGGCGACATTTACGACTTTTTGGAGCAGAAGAACCTCACGCATTTGAAAGAATTAGAGGCGGCAGCCAAGCAAGCACCTAAGGCCGCTGAACCGGTTCCGCAATCGCAAAACAAGCAGAACTACGAACGCAAGAAGCAGTTTGATGCGCGTTTCCGAAAAATCGATAAGGAAATCCAGCGTTTGGAGGAAACCATAGGAAAAATGGAAGCGGAACTTGCTGAACTCGATGCCATTATGGCTAATCCTGATGCACATCCCGAGCACAAGGTTGACAACGATTTCTATTGGACTTACGGCAAAAAGAAAGAGGAATTGCAGGCCTTGATTGACGAATGGGGCGAAAAACAGATTGAACGTGAGGATTTGGAGGCTGAATTTAAGGCGGGAGAGTAGTTGTAATAACCGTTTTAAATTCTCAAAAAAAAACTAAATTCAGTCAACATACTGACTGAATTTAGTTAAATTCGGTCAGTATACTGACTGAATTTGCAAAAATTGATGTTTTGATTGGTGAAAATGTATATTTTTGCAGGCAAAATAAGAATGTCATGGATGCTATTCAAAGAACATTGGAAAGTCAGTTGATGAAGCGGCTTGCACCGCAAAAGGTGCTTTTGCTGTTTGGTGCCCGTCGTGTCGGCAAAACGTTTTTGGTCAATCAGATTGTCCGTGTTTTTTCAGGTAAGGCCATGTTGCTCAATGGTGAGGATGCCGACACAGTGGCCATGTTAGAGCCGATGAGCATTGCGAATTACAGGCATTTGTTTCAGAATATTGATTTGTTGGCCATTGATGAGGCGCAGCATATTCCGGACATTGGTCGCAAACTGAAGCTGATTGTTGATGAAGTGCCGGATATTCGTGTGATAGCAAGTGGCTCTTCATCGTTCGACTTGAAGAATCAGGCGGGCGAACCTTTGGTGGGTCGCAGTACGCAATTCACCTTGTTGCCTTTGTCGCAACAGGAAATTTCGTCAGTGGAAACGGCTCTCGACACGAAGCGCAATCTTGAGCAGCGGCTTCTGTATGGTACTTATCCAGAGGTGGTTACATTGGATTCGTTTGAGCAAAAGAAAGATTATCTTTATGATATTGTGGACGCCTATTTGCTTAAGGATATTCTTGCAGTCGATGGCATAAAGAACACTTCGAAAATGCGCGATTTGCTGCGTTTGATTGCTTATCAGATGGGTAGCGAGGTGTCGTATGACGAATTAGGTCGACAACTTGGGATAAGCAAAAACACGGTTGAAAGTTATCTGGATTTGCTGCAAAAGGTTTTCGTCTTATACCGTTTGGGCGGCTATTCGAAGAATCTGCGGAAAGAAGTGACCAAATCGAGCAAATGGTATTATGTTGATAATGGCATACGGAATGCGGTCATTCGCGATTTTAAGCCTTTGTCGCTTCGGCCTGATGATGACAGGGGCGCATTGTGGGAGAATTACATCATCACGGAGCGCATGAAGCGGAATCATAACAACCGTCTCGGCCTTGACTTTTATTTCTGGCGTACATACGATCAGCAGGAAATCGATTTGTTAGAGAACGATTCGGGCATGTTGAGTGCTTTTGAAATGAAAGCGGGCAAGAAAAAGCCCAATGCTCCAAAGTGTTTTCAAGAGGCCTATCCCGATGCTTCATTCCATGTGGTGAACGCAGAGAATTATTTGGAGTTTTTGTAGGCGCTTTTAGATGGAACCAAATTATTCTATCCGGAAATTGTGATTTTTTTTATTTTTGTCAGATTTCCAATGCTATCAAATTCTTATCTCCATCTCCCTGAAAATCTCTTCAACGGCATTTTCGTAATCTTTCAAAGCATTGAGTTTCTTTATTTTACGCCAAATGTTTTGTGGGTCATCAAAAGAGTTCATCATATAGGACCATAGTTCTTTCATGCGGCCTAAAACCTTTGGACTGCCTCCTGCGTGGTGCAGACGGTCTTCGTACAAGGCAAGGGTGTAGGCATGAAACCGCGTCTTTTTATCTCCTTGTATTTCAATTCCCTTGATTTCTTCCGCCAAAAATGGGTTGGCCAACAGTCCGCGGCCTAACATGAATTCGCTCACTTTGCGCACTGAGCCAGTCGAAGTGCCATCATTCAGCGACTTTTCAATTCTTTCAAAACTTTCAGTTGATACAATGTCGCCATTATAAACCAAAGGAGCCTTTATCAGTGGCATGATTTCCTTGAATTTTTCAAGGTCAGCTTCGCCTTTGTAGAGTTGCTTCCCAATGCGTGGGTGAATGATGAGTTCGCTGAGTGGAAAACGGTTGAAAACCTCGATTATGGGGTATATTTCATCAGGATTGAAATAGCCTAAACGGCATTTCACGCTGAAATCAACATCAATACTTTCAAAAACGCGCTCAAATATTTCATTTACTTTTTCGGGATAGGGCAGGAGACCGCTGCCGCGTTTTTTGTTGGCAACGCGTGGGAAAGGACACCCCATGTTTAGGTTTATTGCCTTGTATCCCAATTGCTTGCATTGTGTGGCGAAACGCAGGATTTCCTCTGCATCGGTGCTGAGTATTTGTGGTGTCAAGGTTTCGACATCATTGCACGAAGGGTCGATTTCTTCGGTCTGGAGGTTTTTGGCGTGGTCTTTCTGAATGCCGGTGAAAAACGGCGTGTAGAATTTGTCGATGCCGCCGAAATGTTGCTTGAAAACGTTTCGGAAAGGTGCATCGGTGATGCCTTGAAACGGACCTAAACTGAGTCTTGTCATCGCATTATTTCTTCTTGATGCTGTCGAGTATAATCTTGATAATCAAACCAATGAAAAGCAATATCGAAGCACCGACTGCTATTTTGCTCAGGTAATCGCCATGTTTTGCGTAAAAAGTGATTTCGGTGTTTGCTTTCAGGGTTTCGCGAATGGCTGTGGCTTCCCAGTAAGGTGTCGGTTGCAGCACGTCGCCGCGCTGGTTGAAAAATCCCGAGCGGCCTGTGTTGGCTGAGCGTGCCACGCAACGGCGGTTTTCGATGGCGCGCAGTTTCGAGAACTCG
>CALGBV010000427.1 GCA_937884015.1 uncultured Bacteroidales bacterium | reverse complement strand
AAGCCTTGGGCGGAACGCCTTTGGCGTATGCGGCAATTCGGTTTTTGAAGAAAAGAATTTAATCAATGTGAGACATGATGGTTCGATAAGAGACGCGATGAATCGCGTCTCTACAGGGTATCATCCGACAGAAAGTCATTATTTTGCATTGAAATTTTATAGCTGTAAAATTTACTGCCATAAAATTTGATTAAATAAGGACTTGCCGTTTAACGAAAAGGTCCATCTCTACGATGAAATTTTACAACTATAAAATTTACCGCCATAAAATTTGATAAAAAAGGCTTGAAGTTTGACGAAAAAGAATTACCTTTGCAGCGAAGTTTTACAGCCATAAAATTTACAGCCATAAAAAAGTAATGCGATGAACAAGTTCTACGACAGACAACAAGAAACGTCAAGGCTGATGGAAGTCATGCGACAATCATACGAAGATTATTCCCGATTTGTAGTACTCACGGGCAGAAGGCGCGTGGGCAAGACAAGTTTAGTGAACCATTTGATGCAAGAAAACCAAGCGACGGCTCCCGGATTGTATTTTTTCGTAGGAAGAAAAAACGAAGCCGCACTGGTAAGCACATTCAGCGATGAGATTCGTGAAAAACTTGGGGAATTTGTTCCAGAGGGCATCATGACCTTTCGCGGACTTTTCCAACTGCTAATGGAGATTGGCAAACGCAGGAAATTCGCACTTTTTATCGATGAATTTCAAGAGTTTGACAATGTAAATCCAGGCGTTTTTAGCGACATTCAGGAATTGTGGGACCGTTACAAAAAAGAGACTCACATCTGTCTGATTGTGTCGGGCAGCATTTTCCGCATGATGGAAAAAATCTTCAAAGACGAGGAACAGCCACTTTTCGGCCGCGACGACTGCACGATTAAGCTAAAGCCTTTCAGCACCGACACAATGCGCGAAATATTAGGCGACTACAAACCCGATTTCACCAACGAGGATTTGCTGGCGCTGTGGACCATCACCGGCGGCGTGGCACGTTATATCGAACTGCTGATGAACAACCGCTGCACGAATGTAAAGAAAATGCTGCATTATGTCTGCTCAAGCGGCGACAGCTTTTTCGTTGACGAAGGCAAGAAGATACTCGTTCAGGAATTCGGGAAACAGTACGGCACCTATTTCAGCATCCTCGACCAGATTGCACACGGCGACGTGACACAAAACGAAATTGAAGCCTCGCTCGGCATGAAAAGTCTTGGCGGACAGCTGAAAATACTGGAAGAAAAATACGGCATCATCAGGAAGAAACGCCCGATTGGAGCGAAAAACGGCAGTCAAACAGTGCGTTACGAGATACAAGACAATTTTTTCCGTTTCTGGTTCCGCTACATCCATCGCCATTCATCACTCATTGAATTGCAAAACATGGAAACCCTGGAAAAAATCATGACAGACGACTACACGACATTTTCTGGCATAGCATTGGAACGCTGGTTCCGTCAGAAAATGGTGGAATCATGCCATTACAGACAGATAGGAGGATGGTGGGCAACAAACGGCAAGAATGCCAATGGCGAACATGATGACTTTGAAATAGACATCGTTGCCGAGACACTTGATGGTGAAGTTGAAGCTTACGAAGTGAAACGCAATCCCCAGAAATACAATCCCAACCGACTCACCGAAAAAGTCGATGAGATGCAACATCACCTATTCCGCAACAAAGACATACGGAAAATCGGATTGTCGATGGAGGATATGTAATTGATAAAAAGCAGAGACGTAGCACGCTACGTCTCTACATACCAAAAATCAATACAATTTATTATTTTTCAACAGGATGCACATCGCCCTCCAAAGGTTCCTCTGCACACCGCTGTCCAACAGAGAAACAGCTCGTGTCAGCAATCTCACCAGGAAGAGGCTGTTCAAAAGCTTCGATTTCCGACGAATCGGGCACATACATTACATCACCCTCTAATGGCCGAACTTGGTCAAGGCATGATGTAGCACCGAACATGGTACCGATTGCCATTCCCGAAATCACGGCAACCTTGCCCATGCGCTGGCGTTTTTCCAGTTCATGTTCAAGATAGCGCACTTCAGCCTCACATTTCGGGCAAGTGCCCTTACATTCGCCTTGATAGGTACATTCTGAAGTTACAAATTCAATGTCATTTTCTTCCGCAATCTGCTTGCGGATTTCCTTCAAGATTTTACAGGTTTGTTTGCCCTTCATATCAAAAAGATTTATTTCCCATTTATCACATTGCATTCCACTTGTCTTTCACCGTAAAGAAAATGCCCGCCTGCACATTCACGCCACTGGTATTGAGCGGACTGAAACAGCCAATGACATTATTCGTGGCAAAATAGACATGGAAAAACTTGAAGTTGCAAGTAACGCCAAGTCCGATGTTGTCGAAACTGTTTTTCATCATCGTATAGGTTGCGCACAGGTCGAAATGCTTGTTCAGGTTGCCGTTGTAGGCCAAAGTCAAGGCCGGGCGGAAACCAAGTCCGCTGCAATAACCTTGGAACTGCGCTGCAAAGCGATGCTTTTCGTTCAAACTGTATGTGCCACGCAACAAGAAATTGGTATGCAACGAGGTTGTGTAAGACTGCAGGTTTTCTGAAGTAAAGTCAAAATAGTTTCCCAAATTCTCAACGAACCATTTGCGATAGCCTTCATCCGACACAAGTTTCTGAATGTCGTTGACATCAAGGCCTTGGAAAAGGAAACTTCCGTCATCGTAGAAATCGCCCTGATTGGCGATTTGGCTGTTCAGCATCACACCAGTCTTGTTCCAGCTGATGAAGCCCAAATCGTTGACGGCAGCCGTCACGCTGAAATGGTCGTCGATACGGTATGCTGCCGCAAGGTCGATGCCGAAGCCGGGACTACAAAACAGGTCGCCGACATCAAAACGGCTGTTATTGAACGCGATTTCACCATCGGCGACATGGAAAGGCATAGGCGAAGCCACACGCACAGCCATATCCTCGCAAAGGCGCAATGCGTAGGTCTCAGGGTCGGTATAAAGTTTCACGTTGCAAGCCTCAGTCTTGGCTTCGGCTGCGCCGAGCAAAAGTTTCACCCTACCGCCAACAGACAGTTTTTCGGTCGGAGTATTTGATCTTGGTAAAAAAACATATGACAGATTTGATTTTTCGGGAAGTTTTGAAATAACAGGAC
>CALGBV010000426.1 GCA_937884015.1 uncultured Bacteroidales bacterium | reverse complement strand
CGCTGGGCTGCTGCATGATGCGGAAGGCGTCGCTTTTGCCCGCCCAGTTGAGCACGTAACGCTCGTTGCTGAAATTCACTTCCTCGCCCAATGCGGCTTTCAGCTTCTCCCAGTCAATCTTGCCTTCGGCAAAGGCTTCGGGAATCAGGCTTCGGAGAGCCTCAAGGCGTTCTTTCAAAGGTGTTTGGGAATATCCGTCCATAATGATAAGGAATTAATCTTGCAAAAATAGTCTTTTTTCAGGATTTTGCCTATTTTTGTCTCGTAAATTTTTGACCTATGAAAAAGTTATTTTTATCCATCGTTTTTGCGTTATCAGCCTTCATGCTGGACGCCCAGGAAATCAAAACCATGACTTGGAATGGCGTTGAACGCCGCTATCTCGAATATGTGCCGGCCACTTACGATGCCGCCACGCCTTCGCCGCTTCTGTTTTGTCTGCATGGTTTGGGTCAAGATTGTCAGGAGGTTTTCGACCAAAGCCATTTCTATGAAATTGCGGAAGAAAAAGGCTGGATTCTGGTTTATCCCGAAGCCTTGGATTATTCAATTGACGTGCCCTTGGTCGGCAGTTACGATTTCGGCAATGCCTGGGCAGCTGGTGTCTCTATCACGGTGACTTTCACCATTTACGGAATGCCGATAAGTTACGATTTCACTTTAAACGGTTCGGTCGACGATTCAGGTTTCCTCAATGCGCTTATCGATGAAATGGAAAGCAACTACAGCATTGAGGCCGACAGCGTTTTCTTCACGGGCGTTTCTTTGGGCGGCTTCATGTGCCACCGCATGGCCATCGAGCATGGCGAGCGCATTAATGGCATCGCTTCGGTGAGCGGTCTGGTGGGCATAGACATGAAAGATCTGACGCCTGCTGCAAATGTCAACGTGCTTGAAGTTTTCGGCACCGCCGATGCAACCATCGATTATGAAAATGCCACAGTCGAGCGCATGGGCTTGGGACCATTTGTAGTTGGCTTGCCTGCCGAACAGACTACGGAATGGTGGCGCAGTTTCAACAACTGCGATGAAATGCCGATTTTCGAGCAATATCCTGACACACAAAACGATAACCTCACATTTGAAATGTATAGTTATCTGAACGGCGACAACGATTCGCGCGTTTCGTTTTTGAAGGTCATCAACGGAGAACATGCTTGGTACAGCGGTGGCAATTACGATGTGGACTACGAAACCGAAATCTACCGTTTCTTCACAAATACAATCGATGTGACTGATGTCAAAGAAAATGCTTTCGATGTTATGAATGTTTATCCGAATCCTGCCAACGATTTCATTTACATTGGTTTAGATGAACCTTCCGAAATTCATGTTTTCGATCTTCTTGGAGACGAAGTGCTGCACGCCATCGCAAACGGAAAGGTTGACATTTCGTCATTGAAAAATGGAATTTATTTCCTGAATGCTGATGGTAGAACTGCTAAATTAGTGGTTGAGAAATAATTATGTTGATGTTTCGGACGCACGCGGTGCGTCCTTCATGACTCTAAATTCATCACGCTATAAACATTGTTTCGATTTTTAGCGGGCACTACTAAATCCCAACATATAACACCAAACAAAAAGAGGATGACTGATTCAGCCATCCTCTTTCAGGTTGAACAAGGAATGAATTTGCCCTGTCGGCAACTTGTTCAATAAGTCTTCAAGCACCACGCTATTCTTTCGGAGATTGTTTACCTATGTGATTCTCAGAATAAATGAACACAATTTCACATGGTTCATACGACATTTCTTGGGTTATTTCATCAGGTCCTTCAACTATATAACGAGGAGATAGGTTTTTTGCATGTATAGTTACTTCATCACCGATTTTATAATAACCATCTACATAAGAATACAATGGAGTTCCAGACATGTCATCAATATTCACGCCTTTGACTGTCAATCTAACGTTATAATAGAAATAAACATGATTTTCGCCTTCTTGTAGCACCAAAGTTATCTCTTCACACTCCGGCTGATACTCATCACCAAAGTATCCATAACATGTTGTCCACTGCGTTCCAGCCTCTAAGCCTTCCAAGGTTGTGTCATCACAAAGCGGAAAATGATTGCCATCTTTGGCTCGTATAAAGTGATGAACAATCAAAGTTGCTGGCTGGGGCCCAGCTATCTTTTCATAATAGAAAGTAATGACGTTTTGGGTTAGGTCTTGTTTCAACCTAATCGATTTAGAGTTAGGTTCGTCATCTTTCAGTTGTGCATTCTCAATAACAATTGCATTCTCAGTCACTTCCAAACCGACGGGATAATCGGAAACCTGTTTACGAGTAGCCAATTCATTATCTGTTCCATATTCCCAATAGTTGACCACATATCCCGTCAGCGGCATTGCGATGGCGGTTTTCACCTTGCTGAGGCGGCTGCGGACGATGAAACCTTCATGCGTTCCGCTAGCCCAGACAACGGATTGTGTGTAGAGTTCCGTGTTGGTGGTGGTGATGCCTTTGTAGCTTACATCGCCGATGACCGTCAGGGTGAAGCCGCTCTCGAGGGTGCCGGCAGGCACCATCACGGTGAAGTCGATAGGCGTGTCTTTGACGAGCCGCACGCCTTCGCCGCAGTCGAGCGTGATGATGTGCTTGTCTTCTGCGTCATTGGCTACCGTGCTGCTGAGGTTGGCTGCGCCGTCGAGGCCGCTGATGGTGGTGGCGCAGGTGCCCCAGAGCACGTCGGCGGTGTTGTTGGACGTGACGACCACGCGCTTCACCAAATAGTTGCAGTTCTCCAAGTTGTGCGTATAAGTCAGGGGGAACACCACACCGCCCAGCACGTTCTTGAATTCGAGGTTCTCGTCAGTCGAGTGAGCCATCATAGGCATGGCTTTCACACCGAAAGAGTTGGCCTTGTAGGTCTGCACAGCAGGCAGGTCGAAGGTGGCCGTGGTGGCCGAGCTCATGGTGTTGGCCGGGCCTGCCGTACTGGCGGCAGGGTAGATGGCCGTGTAGTTGCCGCTATAGAAGTCGTCGCCTGCCTCGGCCGAATTGAATGAGCCATACTGTGTGTTGGCGCCTTCTTCGAGGCTGAAGCCTTTTGCCTTGCCGGTGCTGTTGCGCACGCTGATTAGGTCGCCTTCTTCCCATTTCACGGTCGTGCGGTCGAGAAAGGTCTTGCTGCCGTCGCCTTCGGTTGCGGCGCGGAAGCCGCGTCCGCCGCCGTTGCTAACGTCGTTGTTGCCGTCGTTTATTTTATCCTTAGTGCATGCCGAAAGAAGGCCTACCAAAAGCATTCCCATGGCAAGCAGGTTGATTGTGTTGTGTCTTGTCTTCATGAATTTCATGTGTTGTGTTTATACTCTCATTTCATAGCTTACTTGTCCCTACATCCAAATCCATGGCTGACTTACGGAAAGTCAAACTCAACGGTTGGGACATTTTCGGTTGGGGTGCCATCAATTTCCATTTCCGACGCGCAAAGGATGCATTGAAGCTCGATTCCGTACGCATTTGCCCTAGGGGCTTCATAAAGGTTTTCCTTCATCTGTTTCATCTTGATCTATTCTTGTCAGTCTTTTACAATTTTTCATTTGTTCCGCCCGGGCTTCCGAAGCTCCTGAACGTTTCCTAAAGCCATGCCTCCCATTGGATTTCACGGCTTTGAGGGCGCAAAAGTACAAAAAAAATTAGGCAATAATATACTTTTTGACCCAGAATGGTATAATTTTCTTTTTTTTGGGGGGAAACAAATCTACAACTTAACTTCGATTGTCTTTTTCGACAGCGTTTTTTTCAACCGCGAATTTAGCGAATATGAATCCGCTTCGCGTATTCTACGACTTCGTCGAGGGTTTATGAGATTATCATTCCGCATCCGGCAGGAAAGGACTTGCGCCAGCAAGGCCACATTCGCTTGATTCGCACGATTCGCACGATTCGCGGTCTTTCCTCTGCGTCCGGAAGGCATAAAAGGTCAAATTGTATATTGTTGCAAAAAAATATATTTGGCGATATTGGTGTCCGCGCGGACACCAATAATATCAATAAAGATTCCCTTTCGCAAGCTCAAGGGAATGGAACGCTGGGATTAAT
>CALGBV010000425.1 GCA_937884015.1 uncultured Bacteroidales bacterium | reverse complement strand
CTGCCAATTACCTCTCCTGTCCTTTTGAATTTTGAATTGGCAATCAGAAATTTCGGGATAGGGATTTCTCCATTTTTTTATCAACCCTAATCTAAAAAAAATATGAAAAAGACAATTGTTTTTACAGCGTTTTTATCCTTTTTGATAACTAATGGCTTTTTGTATTCACAAAACCGATACAATCTTGTATTTGATGAGAAAGAGAGTCTAACGAATTTTCCTGAGGGAATATACAAGGACGAGATGATGCTTTTTGCCTATTGTGGTGACTCTGCATGCATTTCAAACCAGCAATCGGATTATTTTGAAGAGAGCGTGGTTTGGAAATTAGATGAAGGAGTGGCCTTATTTTCTATCAATTGTGCTGCATATTGTTATGAGCCTCTCAGAATTGAAATAGATGGGACTGCTGATAGTTCATTCGTTAAAGATGTTTTTTTCACTTTTAATAAGGAATATTGTCACCTCCCTGATAGCGCGATATGTGATATTGTTAATCCGGTTTTTTCCCATTACTTTATTAGGAATCCTGAAAGTATTGAAGATTATCTTCATCGCTGCGGATTTAGATGGCATTTTTCCCGGAAAAAGAGCCCCAAACCTATCATTGAGAATTGGCATGTGTATGTTCCAAAGCAGGTTCCAATAAAGCAAAAGCCATACATGCCTCTCAGATTCTATCTTCACATGATAAACTACAAGAATAACTATGAAGTGATTTGGATTATTGACCAAGACAAATATATTGGCCGAGTGGTGAATAAACTGGAGTAAATATGCCGTTTCGGGGCGGCAGCCGCCGCCCCGAAAACTCTTTCCTCGCAAGCGCAGCGCAGCAGGAAAACCCATTTCTGAAAGATTCTCGTCAGATTTATGTCCCTACAATACTATTCCAACGATTTTCTTCAAGGCATCGAACCCTTCGGGAATCGGGAAGAGCGGGAAGGTGTGGAACATGCCTTCGTATTCGAAATAATCGTATGGCACGCCCAAGGAGGCCAATTTTTCCTTTAGCGCAACGGAATCGAGATAAAGGATTTCGTGCGTCCCGACAAAAATAGAGATGCGCCCTAAACCGTTCAAGTCGCCGAATATCGGGCTGACCCAGTAATTCTCGGCGGGCAGGTCGTTGCGCCAGAGGTCGGTCAGAATCTTCACGCGGTCGAGTTTCAGCATCGGGTCGAGCGGTTCGTAGGCTTTCATCTCCGCTTCGCGCGAATAGGTCAGGTCGAGGCTGGGGGAGAGCAGCACGATGTTGTCGGCTTTTCTGTATCCGTTCTCTTTAATGAGCTGGGCATGAAGCAAGGCAAAGGCTCCGCCGACGGAATCACCCATGAGAATGATTTGGTCAACATCCTGGTGCTGAATGTAATCGCGGTAAAAATGCAATAATTGCGTGTTGGAAAACTGGCAATGATAATCGGGCGATTTCGGGTAAATGGGCATCACAATGCGGCAATGCAGACGCAGCGACAAGTCGTGAATGAAACGCCAGTGAAAGAAAACAGGCTGGTAGATGCAGGCGCCGCCATGGTAATAAAGCACCAGCTTCCGCGAATCGGAATAGGGCTTCGTGCTGAAATACTGCATGTCGTAACCATCGCCGTGATAGATGCCTTCGGTGAAGTAATCCCTGAAATTCCGCGGAACGCGCACAGGATGGGCGTTCTGGCGGCGGCAATGCTCGATTTCGGCCCTGACTTGTTCTTCATCGGCATCACGCAACTGCCCGAACATCAGCTTGATGTAACGTCTTGTTAGTTCTTTTCCTGAATTCATGCCTTGTTTGTATTTGACGATGACCTTTGGTAGATTTTCAGGTCGAACATGGGAACGGCGGCCATGATATGGTCGAAAATGTCGCTTTGTATGTTTTCGTAATCGACCCATTCCTTTTTGTTGCTGAAAACGTAAATCTGAATCGGAACGCCATATTCAGTGGGCTGCAATTGTCTCACAATCATAGTCATATCGTGATTGATGTTCGGATTGTGGTTGATGTATTCGCGCAGGTAAGCCCTGAAAATGCCGAGGTTGGTCTGCTGTCTTCCGTTGATGATTTCGCTTGTGTCGATGCGGTTGGCTTCGTTGTATTCGAGGATTTCCTTTTCGCGTTCTTCAAGGTAAGATGTTATGAATGAATACTTTTTGTATTTCTCAATCATCTCGGGCGTGCAGAACTTGATGGTGTTGATGTCGATGTTGATGCTGCGTTTGATTTGTCGTCCGTCGCTTTCCGACATGCCGCGCCAGTTGGTGAACTGGTTGGTGACCATGGTGCTGGTCGGGATAGTGGTGATGGTGTTGTCCCAATTCTGGACCTTCACCGTCGTGAGGTTGATTTCAAACACATTGCCGTCAGCGTCACCCATCACAATCCAGTCGCCGATGCGAAGCATATCGTTGGCAATCAGTTGAATGGTTCCGACAAAGCCTAATATCGGACTTTGGAAAACCAGCATCAGGACTGCTGACAATGTGCCCAAACCGATGACGATGCTCTTGATGTCTTTGCCGAGAAGAATGGCAATGATGAGCAAAGTGCAGACGATGTAAAGGATGATTTTCAGCACCTGAACGAGGCTTTTTATCGGTTTTGCCTTGGCTTTTGTGCCGTTCAGGGCGTTGTAAAAGTCGGCGCCGGTGTTCACCAAAGCATCAAGGACGAGCGTATAGATGACGACTTCATAAATACGGAACAGGTAGAGAAAACTGTTTAATGCCATCGGATAGTCGGGCAGGCAGTTCGCACTGAAGTGCTTGATCATGATGGCGGGGATGAGCAAGCAGAAACGGAGCAGTATCTTGCTGTCAATCAGTAAGTCATCGTGTTTCGAACTGGTTCTCTTGATGGTCTTGTAAACGATTTTCTTCACGAAAAGCCTTGCGCCAATGGTAAGCAATACGCTGACAACCAATAAGGAAATGAAGGCTAATCCTTCGGCAACGGCAAGCGAAGTGCCTTCGTTGAAATGAAAGTGATTACCGATGGTTTTCAGTATTTCGATGTATTTTTCAATCATGGTTATCCGCTGATTTTTGTCTTTGTAAATCCTTTCTGTATCAATAAGTTAAAGACTCTTTCCCTGAAATCGCCCTGAATGATGATTTCGCCGTCTTTCACGCTGCCACCTACGCCGCAGGCTGTTTTCAGTTCCTTGCCCAACGAGGCCAAGTCGAAATCAGAGCCTTGAAAACCAGTCACTAAGGTGACTTTTTTTCCGGCGCGTTGTTTCTTGTCGAGCATGACGCGCAGATTTTGTTTGGCGGGTTCTAAAGTAATGGTTTCTTCTTCCTCATCGAAGACGAAATCGGGATTGGTGGAGTAGACTATGCCGTCCTTATTGGCTTTGTTTTTCATGCTATGATGTTAAGGCTTAATGGTTTGACTATTATTTCAAGGTCTTTTTCCGTCATGATGGATTCGCCATCAATATTGATGACATCGGCTTTTTCCCTGATGATTTTGGCTTCTGAGGTCTGGTAAATGTCGACTTTCGGTGCCTTGTCCATCATTTTGTCGATCATGTAGCCGCCCACGATAGGCAGTTCCAGCGGATTGGGTTTGCGTACCACGCAGAGGTCGACTTTGCCGTCTTGCAGGCTGGCGTGGGGCGAAATCGGGATGTTGTAGCCTTGCTCGTTGGAGTTGGCAAACGAAATGAAAAGGGCTTTCGTCTCGATGGTTTGCTCCGGCATGATGATGGTGTAGTTCTGTTCGCGGTAGGTGACGTAATTTCTGACGATGTATTTAAAATAGGTGTCGAAACCGCGGCGCGGGTCTTTGGCATAGTCGTCGGCAATCTTGGCATCGAAGCCCGTTCCGGCTATGCTGATGAAAGGGATGCCGTTGACGGTCACGGTGTCAACCTTGTGCCTCTGGCCTTGGTTGATGACTTGAATGGCTTTCGCTGCATCCATCGGCAAATCAACGTGGTGCGAGAATCCGTTTCCCGAACCGCAGGGAATGATGCCCAAAGCGACATCGGTGCCAATCAGCGGCACGCCGATTTCGTTGATGCTGCCATCGCCACCGGCGGCCACAACAATGTCGAACTGTTCGGCAACGGCTTCCTCTGCCAGAATCTTGGCATGACCTGCGTATTCCGAATACTTGATTTCGTATTCGTAGCGTGCCGTGTCGATGTTTTCGGCAATTTTATCGGGAAGGTTTTTCTTCCTCACTTTCCCCGATATTGGGTTGATTATGAATCGAATCCGTTGTTTGCTCATAAATCAGTCTGTTGTTTATCATTCGGTTGGTATACGATTGCAGCATTCCCTGTAACCTTTGGTGAAGGTCGGGGCACTGAATGTGTGCTATGATGTTATGTTTTGCTTCTTTGTCCTGGTTCAGGTTGAAGACGCTTATGGTCTGGTGTCCCTCCGATTGAATCAGGTAGTTCCCATCGCTATACTGATAGGTCAGGTTGAGATAACTGATCCATTCAGGCATTTGAAGGGTGTCGAACAGGTTGCGGCCAAAGGTGAAAATGGTGTCGGTGACATTGAGGACTGACAGGATGCTGGCTCCTAAATCAGTCTGTTGTGCGATTTCATCGTTATGTTTTGGCTCAATTTTGCCTGGATAATAGAATGCAATCGGGATGGCGTACATGCCCCAGACGTTGTCGTATGCGTCTTCGAAATGCTGAGTGTTGGTTTGGTTGGCGGTGATGACAAAAAGGGTGTGGTCGAACCATTCTTTTGTGGCTGCCGTCTTGAAAAAGTCGCGCAAGGCGCAATCGGTGTAATAGATGGTCTTTTCGAAACTGCTCCAACTGTAAACCTCTGGCGGTAAGGCAAATGCGTCGGGCAAATTGAAAGGATGGTGCGATGAAAGCGTGTAGACAACGGAGGCAAACGGCTGGGAAATCGTGTCAAGATTATTAGCAAAATATTGCAGGAAAGGTTGGTCGAAAATACCCCATCGGCTGTCGTAATCATCATCGTTGGCATATTCCGACCTGCCGTAATAGTGTTCAAAACCAACGCCTTGTGTGAAAATGTCGAAATCCATGACGCCATTGTTGCCACCGTAAAAGAACGAAGTGCTGTAACCATGTTTTTTCAGGTTTTCGGCAAATCCGCTGAGGTCGTTGCCGCTGTAAGACGAGGACTGAAAATCGACATCCATAAGCGAAGGCAGACCTGAAAGTATGCTGGGCAGCGTTTCTACGGAACGGCGGCCATTGGCGCGTCCGTCAAAGGTGAGGCAATGCTGCAACAATGAATCCAAAAATGGTGTCAAGTGATTGACATGCAAAGGATTGTAATAGCCAATCATTTCTTGTCCCATGCTTTCCAGTACGATGAGAACCACATTATCGGGAATGGTGTCACAAGTCACGGAATCGTTGGCAAGCATGAAACGTGCCGGCGGATTAATGCCAGCAATGGGCTCAAAATCAGAGTCTTCTACAAGATGAAGCTCTTGAAGTTCGCTGTTTTGCGAACTTTTCGCTATGGTAAATGGCGTGTTGAGGACAATCGGGACGTGCTGCGGTACGGTGTATTGCTGTGCATCGCTCATGCTGAGTGGCCGTTCCTGTAAGCCGCCACGACAGGCCAAAATTGTCAACGGTGTCATTATCAATAGGTTGATGATTTGCCCTGTGCGCCATTTTGCGCTTCCATTGTCTTCTTTTTTTTCAAGGCGCGTGATTTTCGCCAAGGCGATGATGAGCAGTATGGAAAGGATGCCGAAAAGCACCATATACCAGTAATCAACCACTAATTGCCCGATGACGCCGAGGATGCTTTCGTCTTTGTTGTCGAAAAACTGAAACAGTTCGAAGGTCATTCGCTTGCCGATGAAGCGGAAATAAATGGTGTCGATGAAATTGAGCGTGACAATCAGACCGTTGGAAACAACGTAATATATGTCGATGATTGTCTGTGGTATACGTTTGTAGGTCCACGGAAAAGGCAAGCAGTAATAGAGGATAAGGGGAATATTGACGTAGGCCAAGACGACCAAGTCGAAACGCAAGCCATAACCGTAAAGCCGAAACGATTCAAAGAGGTGGAGGTTGGGGAAGAAGGACATGTTGAGCATGAAGAGCATCCAACGGCTGAAACTGAACAGCAAAAGAATGGCCAACAGTCTGTAAAGCAACAGAATGAGAGGCTCGCGGTACCAAAGCCATTTTTTCTTTTTGGTGTTGTAGTAGCTCATAAATCCTAATAATGCACAATGACCTAATAAACCGCAAAGATATGAATTTTTCGTATAAAAAAACAAGCCCCGAAAATCGGAGCTTGTTTGTGTTGTTGAATTGTTGAAAACCAATTAGCGGCGAGCTTCCTTGATTCTGGCTTTCTTACCACGGAGACCTCTGAGGTAATAAATGCGTGATCTGCGGACGACGCCTTCTTTATTCAGTTCGATGTTCTCAATCATAGGTGAAGCGATTGGGAAGCATCTTTCAACGCCGATGCCGTTGGCAGCAATCTTACGGACGGTGAATGTAGCGGTCTTGCCACAGCCACTGTGCTTCAGAACGATGCCTTGGAACTTCTGAAGACGGCTCTTGTCGCCTTCAACAATCTTGTAAGTAACGGTGATGGTATCACCAGGTCTGAACTTCGGAAAATCTTTTACAACAATCTGATCTTCAACGAATTGGATAAGTGCATTTTTGCTCATTGTATATGTATTTTGTATATTTTTCGTCTAAAAACGGGTGCAAATATACAAATTATTTGAATACAAACACTTATAAATTGCTTTTTTTGAAAATTTCGTACATTTCAGGCCTGCGTTCCTTGGTGCGCTGCAAGGCTTGTTCCATTTTCCATTCCTGAATCTTCAAATCGTTGCCCGAAAGCAGAATTTCCGGCACTTCCCAGCCTTTGTATTCGCGTGGCCGCGTGTAGACGGGAGGCGACACCAAACCGTCCTGAAAGGAGTCGGATAGGGCAGAGGTCTCATCGTTCAAGGCACCAGGAATCAAGCGTACGAGGCTGTCAACCAGAACGGCTGCACCCAATTCGCCACCCGAAAGAACGTAGTTTCCGATGGATATTTCCTTGGTAATCAGGTGCTCGCGTATGCGCTCATCGATGCCTTTGTAATGGCCGCAAAGAATGATGAGGTTTTCTTTCATTGAGAGTTGGTTGCAGAGCGGCTGGTTCAGCAGTTCGCCATCAGGACTCATGTAAATCACTTCATCGTAATCGCGCTTGGCTTTCAGCTGGCTGATGCAGTTGTCGACAGGCTCAATCATCATCACCATGCCGGCTCCGGCGGCAAAGGAATAATCGTCAACTTTGTGGTGCTTGTCGGTGCTGTAGTCGCGCAGGTTGTGCAGCCCGATTTCAACAATGCCTTTGTTGACGGCGCGTTTGATGATAGATTCGGTGAAGGGACCTTCAAACATTTCGGGAAATATGGCGATGATGTCGATACGCATGACTGAAATTTTCGGCAAAAATAATCAATAATGCTGAATTATGGATTGAAGAATAATGTATTTTTGCACCTTATTATAATTATGTCACTAAAATTAAGTCACTATGAAGAAACTGTCTTTTTTGTTCCTTTTCTTAGGAATTGCATTCATGGCCAATGCACAAATCGCACCTGATTTCTATTGGATTCAGTTCGCCGACAAGAATAACTCGCCTTATTCCATTGATAATCCTGAGGCTTATC
>CALGBV010000424.1 GCA_937884015.1 uncultured Bacteroidales bacterium | reverse complement strand
TAGCAGCAGCTTCCTTACCATCAAGATAGTAAGTTTCGATAAGCTTTACTAAGTCAGCAGCGTCCTCAATTCCCTGAACAGTCACACCATCACCATCTACTGCTACACCAACGCGGAAATGTTGTTCAGCATCGATGTGAACGATGAAATTGATGCTCACGAGTATATTAAGAATTTGATGTTACATTAAATACAAACAAGAATTTGTGATGACAAAAATGAAACGGATTTTTTGCATAGCATTGCTGTTGCCATTGTTTTTCTCAACTCATGCGATAGCGCAGATGGAGTACGGATTTGCCTGCGCTGATGACGGCGGCGTTCAAGGTGAGGTTATGGATGCAACCGAAATCAGTCAGGGATCCAAGTGGATAACCCTAGGCAACCCTAAGGAAGATGACTGCGAAGAGTGTCAATATACTTGGAAACTCATAACCACCTATGACTGGTCACGTGTTGAGTTTGGCGAAGGTTGGCCTCATGCCAAGAATCCTAGGATTCGCTTGGGAATAGGCATTACCACTCTCATGGTGACGCGAGCCTCAAAATATGGTTTGCAGGCAGAGTATGTCAATGTGGACGTCGGAAATAGAATCCAAGTGCGTGCCACTCCAAAGGATGGCCGTTGCTGCTGGTCTAGCGGTGCTCCCATTAACATGGATGAATTTGACATTGAGACGGATCCTCCAGGGTTTCTTCATTTTGTGGAATTGGCAGAAGATAGCCGCCAGGCTTACAGCGTGGTCGGCGGTGGCGATATATTCGGCGGCGGTGGCGATAGCGAACAGATTGTCCGATTTGTCGCCAAACCGGAATGCCCGTATGAAGTTGTAGGCTCGGTGAGAATCAATGTTATCGAAACTGAAAATTTCTTGGATTTCGGTGTTGCGTATGGAAAATCGATTTCCGATGCTTTCAAAATGTATAATGAACTGAAGAGCATTGAGAAAATGAAGGATAAGTTCGATCATGTCAAAGAGGCAGCAAAGTCATTAAAGAAGTTCGGAATGCCTTTCGAATGGGATTGGGATCTTGGTGCTGAACTGAACATTAACTTGGGTAGGGAATGTTGCTGCGGTGAGGAAAGATACCATCTTAACATCAATGGCAATACTTACATTGCAGGAAGCATCATGGCGCATCTTGTGATTCCGCCTATTCCTCCTGCGGTTACCGTCGATGTGGGCCTGACAGGAAAAATGTCATTGGTGCTGGATGATTTTGTGATGACATTCGATGGTGATTCTGAATGCTCCTGCACCGGCAATACGGTGTTGCCTATCGTAATCAATGGTGAGATAAGCCTGGGTGTTTCGCTTTCAGGTCCGGTCCGTGACTTGATGTCAGTCGGCGTAGCTGGTTATGGTGGCCTTACTTTAAAGTATAATATCTTTAGTTCTACATGCCTTTGGGATTTGTTCGACTATGATTTTTACTGCAAACTCAAGGTTTATGGTAATATAGGTTTTGGTAGAGTAAGTTGGGAATATTATTTTGCTGATTAATTATGAGAAAAAATATGAATAAGACAATTATGGTCGTCATGATGACCTTAGCTTTCGTGACAGTGAAAGCCCAGACAGATTCATATCCTGCCTATTCGCTTGCCCCTTATGCTGTGGCAGTTGATTATGGGAAGGACAATGTGCAATCGTATATGCAAGACGAAAATGCCAAGTATTATTGCGGTCATTTAGCCTATTACGAACTGGTGGGCATGGCACCCATAGAAGGACATCGTTGGATTGAAACGACGGGAGGTTCTCAGCAAGCCGAAAATGATAACACGCCCGTGGCAGTGTTGTGCCGTCTGCTGAAGGCTATGCGTCATGGCAGTCTTGAAGAAATGAAAGCGCTCTATCGTTCGGCTGATGCCTTGCCGTTTGATACGCTGTATGGCGACCCGCAGGTGCTGAATCATTGGCAGGAAATGGCTGCATCGACGACCCGATTCGACCTGCTCCTTTCGTATGGCAATTCCATAAAAAACACGGCCTTTATCGACCTATATAATGGTAATGAGAAAGAATTCACAACCATTGCCATTATGGAAAAAGTGTCGGGTACATGGCAACTGTCCTTGGATGTCGACATGAATCCCGCTACGGCTACCTTGTATGTGTATCTATCGACAAATACCACGGAAGGCCTGTTGTCGAGCAGTGATATGGATGGCGATGGAATCCCGAACGACGATGACATTTGCCCTTGCGTTTATAATCCCGACCAAAACGACCGTGATGGCGACGGCGTAGGCGATGCTTGCGACAACTGCCCGGATAGATATAATCCTGAACAGAAGGATTTTGATGACGATGGCGTAGGCGATGCTTGCGACAACTGCCTCTTTGATCCGAACCCAGACCAAGCTGACCGCGACAATGATGGCGTGGGCGATGATTGCGACTTGTGTCCTGACGACTTCGATCCGAATAATGAATATACCTATGACCAGAATGAAGAAATGGTAGGCGTCGCCTGCGACCCTGACATCGACCACGACGGCATCCCTAACGAGGAAGACGACGACATGGATGGCGATGGTTGGCCGAACGACATGGATAACTGTCCTCGCCGTTATAATCCCAACCAAGTGGATAGTGATGGCGACGGCGTCGGCGATGATTGCGACAACTGCGTCCTGAAGTACAACCCAGGTCAGGAAGACCAAGACCACGATGGCTATGGCGATGTGTGCGATGACGATCAGGACGGCGATGGCATTCCGGACCAATATGATAACTGCCCGTATTATTACAATCCTGGACAGGAAGATGAAGACTGCAACGGCATCGGCGATGCATGCCAAGATTTTTAAATGACTTTGGAATATGAGAAAATATCTGTTTTTGTTTCTGATATCAATGCTGCTCAATGTGGGCACGCTGTTCGCTCAAGTTAGTTATATGGGTGCTATTCCTGAAGTGGAAGAAATGCATACTTGTGACGAGCCTGTGAAAATGAGCGATGAGGAAGCCTGGGCTTACTTGAACGGCTATATTCAGTTTTTCGATGATGAATGCAATACGGATTTGCATATCACAACTGGGCTTGCGCTAACAGATACGAAGCCATGTTACCGCACTTATCTCCGCGTTTTCGTGATTACTGATGCGTGTGGACATAACTTGGGCCTTACGCAACAGCTGAAAGTGTATGATGATGACCATACCTTGGATGGAACCGAGTTGCCTCATCGCAGTCTCGACAAATCTACAGTTGAAGAAGCAATTCCTCCGGCGTCGGTGGTGAGTTATCTCGAGAGCTGCTACTTCTATCCGCCTTCGTGCTGGGGCGACGATTACACGGCTTATTACGACGAACCTGAACCTTTGGGCGAAGGGGAGGATTGCAGATACCGCTATCGGATTACCTTCCATGTGGAACATACTGGTTGTGATGATGAAATCGTCGTTTATCAAGAAGTCGATGTGATTGCGAACGACATCCCGTATACTGGTACATTCCCAATGGTGGCCGAAACAGAGTCTTGCTATGTTCCCGAACCCATGAACCCCGAAGAGGCTCTTACTTATGTGACTTCTTATATTGAAATCATTCCTGAAGAGGACTGCAGCTATGATTATGAAGTGGAATGTACCATCAGCGATGATCCTGTTGAAGAGACAACATGCTATACTGCGTTTTTACGGACTTTTAGAATTCACAATGACTGTGGCCTTTGCTCGGAGTTGAACCAGACTCTGTATGTCTATCATAATGACGATACGCATGATGGCCAGACGCTCCCTGAACGCAGTTTCGATGCATTCCATCTTTACGATGCCATCCCTTACGAGTCGGAGTTCGTAATTGACTATCTCTTGAGCTACGGCATCGAACCTCCTGAGTGTTGGGATTCTTATACGGCTGAGTATGAAGCAGTGGCTGTTGGCATCGAACAGGATTGTTCGCTTGACTACGATTTGACTTTCCACATGAAGCATTATGGCTGTGAACAGGAAGTGATCGTCTATCAACGGGTAGTCTTGGCACCTACGGGATTGGTCAGATGCCCCAATACGGTTATGGATCCAATGATGGATTATAACTGTAACTTTGATGATGAACCGGGGCGTCCTACAGAACTCAGCTATTTTGAATCTTTTGGCGTAGAATTTTTTGATTATTTGCTTGAAGGTGCTTTTACCATCGAAAAGGAACGTGTCGAATTTGAAGAACAGACTTCGTGCTCTTCTCGCAAGGGTACGGTCTACTATAAGGTCAGTTATGCTTGCACAAACCAAGAATTTATCATCTCTCAGGAATTTGAGCACCGCAAGATCCTTGAAGTTACTGGCAAACTGAAAAGTTTCCGTGTTAGTGATGATTTGCCTGCTCCGTATAGCAAATCTGAATTGCAGCAGCAGCTGACTGTCCACACTACTTGCGGCGCAGAGGATTGGGATTTCACATATTACGACTCAATTAGTGTTACTACGAATTCCATGATCATCCGTAAGTATTGTTTCCGCTCGATTTCTTGTCCTGATTTGCGGGATACCATCATGCAGTTCTTTACCCGCTATACGCCTAACCCGCAGTTCTTCAAACTGGAGTCGGTGGCTGATTGCACCGAAGAAGGGGCTAAGAACGGACAAGCTACTTTGTCACCTCCGGCCTTCTTGAACTGTTCGGATTATGAGGGCGAGGAAAACAAGATGTTTATCGTGGAGTGGATCAATCATAGTAAAAACGAGCATATGTATCGCTCGGATCCTAACAACCCTGAGACGAATATTTATTATATCGACACTTTGGATGCAGGACAATATACTGTTAGGATTCTGCCTAACTGTCCTACCTGTGAGTTTGAGATGAAACCTATCTTCACTGCTGATTTCAAAATCAACGAGATGGAGACGCACCTGTTGCTGCAGCCTAATGTTTGCCTCTTCAGCACCCATTCCTATTTGCAGCTGATAGGCATGCATGTTGTCACTCACGATGCAGCGGGCCATGCTGCCGGTACTTTGATCAATAGTCCGACTTATCCTTTGTTACAAGGCTTCCGATATGAATTCGAGTCGGATGACGGTGAAATCCTGCCGAAGTCGCAATGGCAGATGGAACTGGAAAACCCGGCAATGCATGGCAACGGATTTTATGAGCAAACGCTTTCTTTAGCCAACAATGTCGACTTGGCCATCGGTAAGGACGTCCGTAATGGTGCTTCTTATTTTGCCTATCGGGGCGAGAAACTCGTGAAATCGGTGCACCGAAACCTTTATGAAGAGAAACTGTTCTGTTCCGACGACCCGAACGAAATCTTCGGCCCGGCAGGCTATACCGATGCCGACAGCCTTTGCGTCAGGATGATCAACACTACCGACGATGTGCCTTATACCATCATGTTCGAAAACGACCCCGAATTCGCTACCGCTGCAGCGGCACGCGTCAAAGTGGAATGTCCGTTGAGCGACAAGATTGACCCGACCACCTTCCGCCTCGGCAACTTCGGTTTCAACAACATGACTTTCGAAGTTCCAGAACTGGCTTCCTACTATAACCAGCGTCTCCAACTCGATTCGTTGGGCTACTGGCTCGATGTCACGGCCTCCATTCAGGTGCCGGGAAACATCGCTTACTGGATTTTCCAGACCATCGACCCGGCTACGGGTGTGGCACCTATCGACTCGATGGGTTTCCTGCCAATCAACGACACGCTTACGGGTTGCGGTGAAGGTTTTGTTACCTTTACGGCAGGTCTGGCCAACAATGGAACCCGTGGCATTCAAACCGGTGATGAAATCCTTGAAAGGGCCGACATCTATTTCGATGAAAACGACGTGGTGCCTACCAACGACTATATCAACCAGTTCGACGCCGTGGCTCCAACTTCAACGGTCCTCTGCGATACGGTGGGCGCCTATCTGTCCCATATCCTGCCTATCCGTTTCTCATCGCAAGACGACCAAGGCGGTTCAGGCGTGCATCATGTCAACCTCTATGCAAGCCTCGACCATGCCGGCTATGAATTGATTGGACAGATTCATCCGGATAGCGTTTTCAGATATCCTACCACTGTCGCCAATATGCTTGAGTTCTTCAGCCAAGCCGTCGACAACACGGGCAACACCGAAGACTTGAAGACTTTGCCAGAATTGGTCTATACCCAAGGCCAAGCGCCTATGGGCCTGTCGCTTTCCAACAACCGGTTCGAGGAAAACGCTTCGATTTATACCGCCATCGGTGAATTCTCGACCCTCGACGACCAGACCAGCGACGACTTCGTCTATCAGCTCGTGTCGGGCGAAGGCTCTACTGACAATATCTCGTTCTCAATCCAGGGCAACCGTTTGGTCACCAACCGCGATTTCCGCTGCTATGGCATGTACGACTACAACATCCGTGTGCGTACCACCGACCTCTCGGGACTCTTCCTCGAAAAGGCTTTCACCATCCACGCCAACCGTACTGAAGAGGTGGCGCCTGTGACGGTTTACGAAAACCTTTGCCCTGGCGAAAGCATCATTTTCGGCAACGAACGCATCACCACAGGCGGCGTCTACGAACATACTTTCTCCAATTATCTGGGTTGCGACAGCTTGGTTTACATGAATGTCACGATGAACGAGGTGGCGCCGACAGCGTATTACGAAGGCGACATCTGCCGCAATTACGCTTACGATGAGCACGGATTCGATCTGTCGGCCGAAACGATTGCCACTTTGACCCAAGGCTGGTCGATGGCTTCCGACACCACTATCTTTGTCGACAATTATAAGGATAACGCTTTCGGCTGCACCGATACACTCCGTCTCGCGCTGACCGTGAAGCCTGCCTTCGACATCGAGGACAACCATCTGGTCTGCCCATCCGATTTGCCATACGTCTATAAAAACCGCCCGTATGTCTCCGACACCACGGTGCTGTTCTCCTATACCAATACGTTCGGTTGCGATTCCATCGTGCGTTTCAACCTCACCCTCAATCCTGATTACGGCACACAATCCGATGACTTGTCGAACTGGTCGTGGTATTCAACCTACATTGACCAAAGCAACGGCAAGGGCTTGAAGAATCTTGAAACCGCTTTGGGCAGAAAAGGTAACCTGATTAAGTCGAAGATGAGTTTCGTGCAGTATTATCCTGAACAGAATATTTGGTATGGCAATTTGGGTGCCATCGACAATGAATCCATGTTCATGATCAACACGACTGCTGAGGTTACTGCTGCCATCACAGGCTGCTATGCCTTGACATGCCCGATTACAATCCGTTCGGGATGGAACTGGATTGGCTATCCTTGCGTCCACACCACCTCCGTGGCATCGGCCATGAGCGGTTTGGCCCGCACGCCTCAGGATGGCGATGTGCTGAAATCGAAATCGGCATTCGCCACCTATTATGGCGCATACGATATGTGGTATGGCTCCTTGGGCATGCTCAACCCTGGCGAAGGCTACATGTACATGTCGAACGGTGATGCTGAGAATACGCTCATCTATCCTTCAACAACGCGTGACCAAGGCGTTCCGGTCGCTTTGCTGGAGACCTTCTGGCAAGCCGACGGACATCAGTTTGCCCGCAACATCACTTTCGTGGGTGCTATCGAACTCGACGGCAGCATCGTTGAGTCGGATACGCTCGAGGTCGGCGTGTTCTGCCATGGCGAACAACGCGGCAGCGGCCGTGCCATCTATCTCGACAAGCTCGGCGAATACCGCCTCTTCCTGACGGTTCACGGCGAAGAAGGCGATGAACTGAACTTCCGCCTCTATGACCACGAAAAGAACAAGGAAAGAAGAATACGCAGCCGTCAGCAGGTGGTCTTCCACGACGACGACAGCTACGGCAAGATCGACAATCCTTACCTGTTTGTCTTCAACACCGACTACGACAAACTCATCGAAGCTGAAATCTGCGACGGCCAGTATTACGTTGAGAACGGTTTCCGTGCTTACCGCTCGGGCACCTATTTCAACGAACTGCCTAACGACAGCATCATCCGCCTCGACCTGACCGTCAACCCGGTCTACCACGAGGAAAAGAGTGTGGTCGCCTTCGAGTTCCCATTCCATTACGATGACATGACCTTCGATGCTCCGGGAACTTACAACCTGCAGTACAACACGGCTGAGGAGTGCGACAGCACCTTGGTGCTCACCGTACAGCCTTACGACGGTGTGCGCGAACTGCTCATCAGTCCAGTCCCAGCCGAAAGATCGCAGCGTGTGACGCTCTTCTTCCCATTCACGGCTGACGAGCAGCACGACCTTCTGGTTGAGGTCTACACCCTTGGCGGCAACCTGATGCAGACACACAAGCCGAAGCGCTTCCCAATCGAACTTGATCCGTTTGCCGTATCTGGCACCTATATGGTGAAAATCACGATGGGTACAGGCGAAGTGCTGACAGGAAAAATTATTGTAAAGTGATAAATATTAACAAAGACAATGAATACAATTAAGAAAACAGTTTTTGCAATTTTATGTATGGCCTTGCTGCCGATGAGGATGTGGGCTTCTGATGATTACATTTATCCTTGGCATCACTGGCAGCCTGAATTTTCAGATTTCAACATGACGGCGACTTTCGCCATCCGTATCGATGGCGTGCTGCAGACAAGTCCCGACCTTGAGTTGGGAGCCTTTGCCGGCGACATCTGCCGCTCGTCTTTCCACTTGGTGGAGTCTCCTTTTATTCCTGGACTTTATATCACTGAAGGTTACAACATACAAGGCTATCTCAACGAAATCATCACTTTCCGGCTTTATGACCGTTCCGAGGAACGTGAATTGGAATATGTTACCAGTTATTGCATTCCATTCGAACAAAATCTGCATATAGGAGGTGCAGATAATCCGAAATACATCGATTTCTTTTCAAGTTCTTCTTCCTATTACATGCTTGTAACCGATGCAAGTCAGCTGGTGGCAGGCAGATCTTACCTTATTAGTAATGGTTACGGAAGCAGCGCTATGTTTGCTGGTGGACAGAATGAGGAAGAGGATGAAAGGTATGCCGTGGAAGTCACGGTTGACAATAGAAAAGCCTATCTTGAACCGGCTGCGAACATGACGGATTTGGAATCGGCCTATCAGTTTGAATTCCATGAGGTGAGTGGCGGTTTCGCCATCTACGACGTGGTCAACCAAGGATATCTGAATACTACAAAGAAAGGTGTGATTAAATGTTCTGCAACTCAGATGGTTTGGCAAGTGGAAGTCGATGCTTCGGGAACTGCCGCGGTTACTACCATGATAAGTGGTAAGAAAAAATATCTTTTTTATGATGGTGAGGATGGGTCTAATGCTTTTTATTGTACAGATGATCCAAGTTCGCTTTGCCTTTTCGCAAAGTGTCAGCTTGTTGAAGGAACGCTTTCGCGTCTCGACATCAACGACCCAACTCAGATGTATGTGGTGGAATCGGGCAATGTGCTTGACGTTGAAACCTTGACTACGGTACACCCAAGCAACCTCATCGTTGAAGATGGCGCACAGCTTGTCACCAATTCAGCCGCACAGGTCACCGTGCAGAAAAACATTTTGGCCTACGCCGATGCCGAAAGCCAAAGCGATTGGTATACACTTGCTTCGCCTGTTACGGGTGAAATTGTATCGGCAAGCAACATGATTTATCCTGATTTCGACTTGTTTTTCTTCCGCGAAAATATTGTCAGAAAGGAATGGCGCAACTATAAAAATCCTGAAAATGAGTTTGTCAATTTTGAAAGTGGTCGCGGTTATCTTTATGCCAATAGCAACGACATGACGCTCAATTTCAAAGGAACAATGAACACAATTGCAGCAACATACGCAATGACTTATACGGATTCTCGCCCCGACGACTTGAAAGGTTTCGCCTTGGTCGGCAATCCTTTCGCACACAACATCAAGAAGGGTAGTGGCGGTGCCATTGATGATGCTCGTCTGGCCACGGGCTATTACACTTTGAACCACAGCGGCATTTGGGAGCCTCATGCCGACGACGACATGATTGCCCCTTGCCAAGGCATTCTCATTCAGACCTCTGAGGCTGGCGATTTGAATATCAACAAAACAGTTGCCTCACAATCGCGTGGAGCAAATTCCGAAGGTCACCTTGCCATTGAGGTCGAAGGGGAAAAAGGCCGCGATAAATCGTTTGTCTATTTCGGCGAAGGCATAGGCTTGAATGAACTGGCCCATTTCATCGATGCTCCGAGGCGTTATCTGCGCCAAAATTCAAAGGATTATGCCATAGCGCATTACGATGCCAATGCAACCGTTGGCGAAATCCCCGTGTTTTTCGAGGCTTCGGAAAACGGAAAATATGTCATCTCCGTTGCCAACGATGGCTTAGGTTTCGATTACCTGCATTTGGTCGATAATCTGACGGGTGAAGATGTGGATTTGCTGGACACCGCTGTGCCGTACACATTTTCTGCCAAAATCAACGATTACGCTGCGCGTTTCAAATTGGTGTATCAGATGCACCGGAATGTTGAAAATCAATCTGACGATTTCTGCTATTTTGCCGATGGCCGTCTGGTTGTTCCGTTCATCGATGGCGAAACCACCCTGCAAATCATTGATATGACAGGCCGCATCATTAGCAGCCAATCGGTGAATGGCAGTTTCAGTGAGGCTTTGAACTTGAATACGGGCGTGTATGTGGTGCGAATGGGTGACAGAGCCCAGAAAATAGTGGTGAGATAATACGTCCGTTTTCCGATTTTTACAGGCGTGGTTTTCAACAATCGCGCCTGTTTTTGTCTTGGTGAATATGTTTCAAATCACCCGTTCATTCACTACGCGCCATTCGCCGGGTTGCAATTCGCCCAAGTCGATGTTGCCAATTTGTACGCGAATTAAACGTAGTGTCGGGAAGCCAACGGCTGCCGTCATGTGGCGCACTTGGCGGTTCTTGCCTTCAATTAAAGTGAGGCGAACCCAACTTGTCGGGATGTTGGCGCGGTAACGGATAGGAGGGATGCGTTCCCAAAGATTGTCGGGTTCTGAAACAATTTCAGCCTTGCAAGGTTTTGTGTGATAGCCTTTTATGTTGACGCCTTTTGCCAATTGGCGCACGGCTTCGGGTGTAATCTGTCCGTCGACTTGTGCCAAATAGGTGCGTGGATGCTCAAATTTCGGGTCCAAGAGTCTTTTGATGAGTTTGCCGTTGTCGGAAAGCAATAAAGCACCCTCGCTGTCGTGATCGAGGCGACCTGCGGCATAAACGCCTGGCGGCAGACCAAATTCGTTCAGCGCCTGATGTCCGGCTTCGGGTGTGAATTGACTTAAAACGCCATACGGCTTATTGAATAAAATATTCATAGACAAATGATTAAAACAGCAGTCCGGTGAATTCTTCCCGTCTTTCCACGCCAATCATTTTTTCAAAATCCGCTTCGGTGATGATTGGAATGTTGAGACTTTCGGCTTTCTTGCGTTTTTCAGGTCCCATTTTGTCGCCAGCGAGCACATAATCGGTCTTGGAAGAGATGGAACTGACGTTTTTGCCGCCGTATGCCTCGATGGTTTCCTTGATGCCGTCGCGTGAATAATGCTCGAAAACGCCACTTACTACAAACGATTTGCCAGCCAGAACCTGCTCTTTGTCAGAGGCTTGTTTTTCTTCTACAACAAATCGCAAACCGGCGGTTTTCAGTCGGTTGACAATTTCGATGTTGCGTTCGTCATCAAAGAAATTCCTGACCGAAAGGGCGATTTTTTCACCGATTTCGTCGGTTTGTGTCATTTCTTCAACACTTGCATTGATGATATGGTCGATGTCGTGCAGGGCAAAGGCAAGCGTCTTGGCAACCGTTTCGCCGACGAATTTGATGCCCATGGCAAAAAGCACGCGCTCGAAAGGAACGTATTTCGATTTCTCCAAAGCATCCAGTATGTTGAGAGCCGTCTTTTCCTTGAAACTGACTTTACGTGTCGCAACAGGCAGCAGACTATATTCATCTTGAATTGTGATAACTTTCTCTAAACCAAATAGTTTGTCGTATGTCAAATCGTATAAATCGGCAACATCCTTGATGAGACCTTCCTCGTAAAGCAATTCGACTTTTCCTTCGCCGAGGCTCTCAATGTTCATGGCTTTGCGCCCGATGAAATGCTCGACGCGTCCTCTGATTTGTGGCGAACAGCCCAAAGTATTCGGGCAATACCAAGCCACTTCTCCTTCGTTTTGCACCAATTCTGCTCCGCAAATCGGGCAATGCGTGACAAATTTCACTGGCTCTACGCCTTCTTTGCGGCAGTTCAGGTTGACGCCGATGATTTTCGGAATGATTTCGCCGCCTTTCACTACACTCACGGTGTCGCCATAATGCAAATCGAATTGACGGATGAAATCTTCGTTGTTTAAGGTGGCGCGTTTTACGGTTGTGCCTGCTAACTGAACGGGAGCAAGGTTGGCCACGGGGGTAATTGTTCCGTGCCGACCGACTTGAAAATCAACGCTTAAAAGTTCCGTTTCCACTTCTTCTGCCTTAAACTTGTAGGCGATGGCCCATTTCGGCGATTTCGCCGTGAAGCCAAGCATTTGTTGTTGTGCGAAGCTGTTCACTTTCAGCACGATGCCATCGATGGCGAAAGGCAGTTCATGGCGTTTTTCATCCCAATAGTTGATGAAGTCGAAAATCTCATCGACATTTTTGCAAAGGCAAATGAAATTTGATACGTTGAAACCCCATTTACGCGAGGCCATCAGCGACTCGTAATGCGTTGAAAAACGGGCTTCTAAGTCGTCCATCATCATGTAGTATTCGTAACTGTCCAAACGGCGGTGTGCCACCTCGCGCGAGTCTTGCAGTTTCAAGGTCCCGGCGGCTGCATTGC
>CALGBV010000423.1 GCA_937884015.1 uncultured Bacteroidales bacterium | reverse complement strand
GTACTGGCTGCCGTTGTGGCCGTAGCCGGCGCCAAGTGTTCCAGCGCAATTCTGCCATGTGAAACCATCGCCATCAGCATCAATCTGTGAGAAGATGCCAAGGCCACTTTCGAAGTCTTCAGTGAATTCATCGCCTGGGCCTGGAGGCACTGGACCAGGTGTGCCTGGGTATTCCCAAGTGATGGTCTGACCTTCTGCTTCAACGTTCTGAGCTCCTTCGTAGTTTTCGCATGACTTGTACTGCCATTCAACTTCGCTCCAGACGCTCATTCCAGTGCTGTAGATGGCAGCAACCTTGCAGAGGTAGTTTTCACCTTCGACAAGTTCGTCGGTGTCAAGCTGGATGAATGGATGAACGGTGTTGCCTGTGAAGATAGGTTCACCGTCAATTGAGGTGCAGAGGACCTTGTAGCCTTCGAGATGACGTTCTCCTTCGTTCTTAGCACCAGCGGTGAGAACGCAATCGTCAACGCAAAGGAACAAACTGTTAGAACAATTGAAGTGACGGATGGCGATGTAACCAGTCTGGCCAGCGTAAGCGCTCAGGTCAACGGAGTATTCATACCAAACGCCACCCAATTCTCTACCAGTAGTCTTTACAGTCCTATATTCGCTATCGGCTGCCTGTCCATTACCTTTTGCACCCAGTGTCCATTCAGCGATGGTAGTGAAGTCAGCAGCGTTGGAATTGCCACTTGTAGAAATGGCAACACCCATATGTTCAGGTCCCCAATATTCTTCACAATTTGCCCAGAATGTGAAGGTTGAACCATTGGCGAAGTTGACTTGTGGAGAAACAACATAGTTGTCAGGTGTAACAGCCATTAAAGCGTTGTTGTCGTATGATTCGGAGAGGAGGAACCCGTATGAATCATTATGACCACTGTTATCAATAATTTCATGTGGATAGTCATGTGAATGCATCCAATTCAAGCCATCACCGTTGGCATCAATCAAAGTCCAGTCTTCGAGGCTGGTGCCATCGAAATTGTATTCGAATGATGAGCCGCCGTGTGGTGGAACAGGACCAGGTTCTTCACCTTCCCACATTGCCCAACCGGTGTGTGAAACGTAGAGGTCGCTCACGCCGTAGATGATTTCAATCATCACATAACGCAATGAGGTAGCGTCCCAAATGCTGACAGTGTCAGTGATTGGTTCGTAAGCATCGTTGTTGGTAACGCTCACGACATAGTCGCCGCGGCGGAAGGTATCCCATGCATAGTAGCCTGTCGAGTCGAGGGTGACAGGATCAACTGGATAGAGTTCCTGTTCGTTAGCGTTCAGGTTGGTGAAGCTGACTTCAACACCTTCTGGGCTGTCGGCGCTGTTCAGCAGAACAGTGATTTCGACACCGCCATTGATGTACATGTCTTTCTCGAGGCAGTTAGACCAAACGATTGGTGATTCGCGTTCTTCCTGGATCTCTGAATGTTGTGGATCTGGTGTCGGGATAGGACTGCTGCCCAATGGGAAGCAGAGGCCGCATGATTCGACGAAGCTGCAGACGAAGGTAGCCTCTGCTGTAGCCAAGTTAACAGTGTAGAGGTCATCGTAGCTTGCATCTGAATATGCCCAGTAGCAAGTATTTGTAGCATAGTCGTAACCAGCTGACTGAACGTAAGCAGGTGTACGGCCTGTGTTGCCGACTAAGGTCATGGCAGCCGTGTTCTTGTCAACCTTGTAGAGGTCGCCGGTGGTGAATGCCATAGCATAGAGTTGACCGGTAGCATCGCAAACGAGACCAGCAACAGCTGTAACGTTGCTCATAGCGCCGACAACAGTGTAAGCGCCGGTAGTCATATCGATGCGATACAGGTTGTTTTCAGAGGTTGATGAACCGTACATGGTGTTGGTGGTAACGTCGTAAGCCATTTCGCGGATGGCAGTGCCAGCATATACGCTTGACAGCTGTGCTCCGGTTTCTGGATCGAAGGTTACGAAATAACCGTCTGAAGTGTAACCGTAGATGATGTCGTTAACGATTTCGCCAGCGTAGAGGCTTGAGCTTGGATTCAGTGATGTAGCACCCTGTGGGTTGCTCATATCCAGCTTGCAGAGGCCAGTAGGAATGATTGAACCGTAGGTGTTATCAACATAACCGATAGAACCACGGAATGGGTTGTTGCTCTTGATTTCGTGGAACTTAGCAGGAGCAGTACGTCTGTCTGTCAGATTTTCCATGCCCTGAACGGTAGCTGGTTCGTAAGCCATCACGTCTTCAACAGGCTTGTTTTCAACGGTAGCCCATGTGATAGGTGATTCGACTTCTTCGCCACGGTTGCCGCCATAGACGCAACCAACGCCCCACTTGTAGACACCAGCAGGAAGTTCTGGCCATTCAACGTCGATGT
>CALGBV010000422.1 GCA_937884015.1 uncultured Bacteroidales bacterium | reverse complement strand
TGAACTCAGAAGGTGAGAAGCAGGCTGAAATCAATGCTGCTGAAGCTGAAAAGCAAGCTAACATCCTCAAGGCTGAAGGTGAAGCTCGCGCCAAGGTGCTGCAAGCTGAAGCTGAAGCTACTGCTATCCGCAACATTTCTGAATCAGTGGCCAATTCAGGCGCTGATCCTGTCAACTATCTGCTTGCCGTGAAGTACATCGAAACCCTGAAGGAGGTAGCTGGCGGTCAGAACAATAAGACGGTCTATCTGCCATACGAAGCATCCAACGTGCTTGGTTCGCTGGGCGGAATCAAGGATCTGTTCAATAAATAATCACTTGTTGATTGAAACAATAAGCCGCAGTCTTCGGGTTGCGGCTTATTTGTTTTCTGGGTTGTATGAAAAGCTTTCGGCGGCTTGTGAGATGCTTTCTTCTTGGTTATACAAAGCTGCTGTTTTGTGAGGTTGGTTGAGTTTGATGAAAGTCTCGTCGAGAATCTGGACAATGCCTTCCAAAGTCTGTTGGCGAATGTCGGCCTTGCGCAACTGACATTCCCATATGACCATCGTGTTCCAGCCCATGGCCTTGAGTTTTTCGCGTGTTTCGATGTCGCGGGCTTTGTTGCGTGCAATTTTCGTCTCCCAATATTCTTTATTGCTTTGCGGATGAGAGGCTAATTTGCAATTTTCATGGCCATGCCAGAAGCAGCCGTGAATGAAGATGGCAGTGCGGTATTTGCGCAAGGCAATGTCGGGCTTGCCGGGTAAACGCTTCACATTCACGCGATAACGAAACCCTTTGGAAAACAGATATTTCCTCACAATCATCTCAGGCTTGGTGTCTTTGCCTTTGATTTGCTGCATGATGTGGCTGCGCTGTTCGGGTGAGAAAATGTCGGTCATGGACGAAAATTTATTGAGGCAAAAATACGGAAAATTGTTTTGTAAATCGAAAAAGCCTAATTTTGCACCTAAATCGCGACAAATGGAAATCCTCGATTTATATGATAAGGAATTGAAGCCGACGGGAAAAACGGTTGAGCGTGGCAAGCCGATTCCGTACGGCTATATGATTCCGATTGTTGCCGTTTTCATTTATAACGACAAGGGCGAGTATCTGATTCAGAAGGTTGCGAAATGTAAGGGAAACTATTATTCCACGACGG
>CALGBV010000421.1 GCA_937884015.1 uncultured Bacteroidales bacterium | reverse complement strand
CTGGTAGTTGATGATGACGGCAAAGCCTTCTTTCGCCAAACGAATGGCGACTGCTTTTCCCAATCCGCGCGATGCGCCTGTGACAAGAGCGTATTTCATCGTATTATTTCAGTTTTAAAGGATTGTTTTTCAAATAGTTTTCAACTTCCGCAATCTCCTTGTAGAAAGGCGTGTCTTCGATGAAAAGCGGAATGATGTTGCGCACGGCATCGTAAACTTTTCGCGATGTCGGGCAAAGTTTGTCGGCAATTTTCAGGCAATCGGTGGCCTGGGCCAAAGCGATGTATTGAATGGCCATCACCTGATAGCAGTTTTCGATGACCATCTTGCAGATGCTTGCCGTATTGGTTCCCATACTCACAATATCCTGATTGTCATTGTTATTCGGGATGCTGTGAACGTAATTCGGCATGGCCAGCGTCTGACATTCGGCAGTTGTTGACGTTGCCGTGAACTGACAAGCCTGCATACCGTAATTCAAGCCAAGCGTGCCAAGATTGAGGAATGGAGGCAAAATGCCGTTGATGCGGTCGTGGAAAAGATAATTGAGTTGACGCTCAGCCGTCATGACCAAGCGGACCAAAGCAATTTTCACCTTGTCTTCCTCAAGCGAAATGTAGTCGCCGTGGAAATTGCCGCCGTGGTAAACGTTCTTCGTTTCCGGGTCAACAATAGGATTATCGGAAGCCGAATTGAGTTCTTCCTCAATGATTTGGCGCGTGTTTTTCAAAGTCTCATAGATAGGGCCTAAAATCTGTGGCGTGCAACGTAACGAATAGTAAGCCTGCACTTTATGTTCGAAAACCTTTTCTTCGGCATGGCCGTTATCGTAAAGTTCGTGCTCGCGTTTTTGCAGGCATTGACTGCCTTCGGCCAGTTCACGCATACGGCGAGCTATCACCTGCTGACCTTCGTGGCGGCGACATTCGTTTTCTTCTTTCGCCATCAGGTCATCGAATGAAGAGGCTATCTCGTTCATCCAGACCGAAGCCAAGGTCGCCCAGTCGAGCAGAGTCTCCGCATCAAACTGATTGACAACCGAAATGCCCGTCATTACGGAAGTGCCGTTGGTGATGGAAAGACCTTCGCGGATATACATTTTCAACGGCGTCAGGCCGTTTTCCTTCATCACTTCGGCGGTGTTTCGCCATTCGCCTTTGTAATGCACTTCGCCTTCGCCAATCAAGGTGAGGGCGATGTGGGCAAGCTGCACCAAATCGCCGCTGGCCCCCACGCTGCCGTGTTTCGGAATGAACGGATAAATGTCGCGGTTGATGAATTCCACCAGCAGCTTCACCACATCGGTATGCACGCCCGAGCGGCATTGCAGCACGGTTCCCAAGCGGGCTATCAAGGCCGACTTGACGCAAATATCGTCCAAAGGCTCGCCTGCACCTGTAGAATGACTTCTGATGATATTGTATTGCAAATCATCAAGATACTGGTCGTCGACACGCCATTGGGCCATCGGTCCAAAACCCGTGTTGATGCCATAAATGACTTTTTCCGCCGAAAACGCCTTCAGAAACTCATAGCAATCGTTCACTCGGTCAATCCATTCCGGACTGATGGCTAACTTTTCGTTTCCGTACAGGATTTTCTCAACGTCATCTAATCTTATTTTATCTGTAAGGGTAATCATAACTTACTGTTTTACTTTCCATTGATAAATTCGTTCAATTCACGCTTCGATGAATCATGTTTAAATGCTTCGTTTACAAGGTAATACTTGTTGGCATCCAAACAATATTGGTAGGCAAATTTGGCAAATTCCAAGGCGTTGTTCTCGAAAGAGAAAAGCTTGCAGATTTCGGTGATTTGGGCGGCATTCATGCCGTTGCCCGAAACGATTTGCTTGGCCAAATTGAGGCGCGAATTGTCGAAAGATTCATTCTTTATTTTATCTGCGACCTCCACGTCCGCCTCCGTGTGAACCTCCTCCGTGTGATCCTCCACGTGAGCCACCGCCAAATGATCCACTACGTGAAACGCCGTGGCTTCCACTGCTGAAAGAGCTGCTGCGTGATCCACGTGAACCTCCACTGAATGAACTGCTATTGCTGCGTGAACTACGGCTATAGTTGCTTGAACCAGAACTATGGCTGCTGCGGTCAGAGCGTACATTTTCGTGACGATTCATGCTGCCATTGTTACCGCGATTATTGTCATGGCGATTCATATTGCTATTGTTGTTATGGCTGCCTTCATGACGGTTCATGTTGCTATGGTTTCCACGATTATTGTAATTGTCATGGCGATTCATGTTACCGTTATTGCCATGGTTGCCTTCATGACGGTTCATGTTACCATTGTTACCGTGACGATTGTAACCATCATGACGATTCATATTGCCGTTACCATGATGGTTGGCGTTTGGTC
>CALGBV010000420.1 GCA_937884015.1 uncultured Bacteroidales bacterium | reverse complement strand
AAACTGATACTTTTTGCAATCTTGATTTTGGCGCTTGCCTCGTGTCAGGAAGAGACGAATCCCGTCAAGGAACAAATGCTTTCCGAAGGTTGGACTTTAACCGGCGACACGCTTGGCATCAACCTGAATGTCAGCGTGCCATCTGTGGTGCAGACCGATTTGTTTGATGCAGGAATCATTCCCGACCCATATCTCGGTCAAGTGGAGAACGATTTGCTGTGGATCTCCGACCATCCTTGGAAATACACGCTGCATTTCAATGTCAACAAGGAAATGTTGCAAAGCGAGTTCATCGACTTGATTTTTGAGGGCATCGACACCTATGCCGATGTGGTCTTGAATGGACAGAAACTGTTCCGTGCCGACAACATGTTTCGCTGCTGGTCGGTGCCGTTGCGTACGGTGAAAGGCTCGACCATCGAAGCTGTGCGTGATTCCTTCCAAGAGATTTATCCGCTTCGCGAGATTGACAATGTATTGGAAATCAGTTTTCCGCGTTATGACAGCACTTTGCTTGCGCTTTACGATAAGACCATGCCGCGTTTCCCTGAAAAATATGCCATAAGCCGCAAGGCCGCCTATCAGCACGGCTGGGACTGGGCGCCAAAATACAAAAATGTGGGCATTTGGAAACCTGTCAAATTGGTGGGTTATTCGGGTGCGCGTATCGCTACGGCGAATGTGGTGACAAAAAATGTTGTCGATACGAAAGCCGAAATGAAGCTCATGGTTGACTTGCAGTCGCGGTTGAATCATAAAGACAGTCACAAGCAACATTCCGTGACCTTGCAACTCTTCCACCAAGGTGTGCTTTTGCAGGAAAAGAATTTCAGTCTGACTGAAAACAGAAGCGTTGAAATGCCGTTTGTCATTGATTATCCGAAACTTTGGTGGCCTAACGAAATGGGTGCTCAGCCGCTTTACGATTTTGAAGTCTGCCTGAATTATGATGGCAAGATTACCGACAGAAAAATGATTCGCACCGGCATCAAGACCTTCGAGATGATTCAGGAACCTGATGCGAAAGGTTCGTCGTTCTATTTCAAAGTAAATGGACAACCGATGTATGCCAAAGGCGCCAACTACATCCCTCAGGATAATTTCACTTCGTGGATGAATCCGGCTGTCGATTTGGACTTGTTGCAGAAGTCTAAGGAAGCGCATTTCAATATGTTGCGTGTTTGGGGCGGTGGCATTTATCCGTATGATTATTTCTTCGACATCTGCGATTCGTTGGGCATTCTGGTCTGGGAAGATTTCATGTATGCCGGAACAATGTATCCGTATGATGCTGATTTCCTTGAAAATGTCACCATCGAAGCCGAGCAGCAGGTGAAACGTTTGGCATCGCATCCGTCGCTGGCGCTTTGGTGTGGCGGCAACGAAATCTCGGAAGGCTATTACAATTGGGGCTGGCAGCAATCCTTGAATTGGTCGGAGGACGATGACAAGGCCATGAAAGCGGGTTACGACACTTTGTTTGAACAGATTTTGCCTCGCGTGGTGGCTGAGTGCGATGGCACGCGCCCGTATTGGCCGAGTTCGCCATCAAAAGGCTGGGGAAGGCCCGAAAGCCTGACCGAAGGCGATGTGCATTACTGGGGCGTTTGGTGGGGCGAACAGCCTTACGAAATTTACCGCGAGAAGGTGGGCCGCTTCAACAGCGAATATGGCTATCAGTCATATCCCGACATCACGACTTTGCAAAAATTAGATTCAACCGCTGAATTGTCAGTGGGTTGCGATTTGATTGAAGCGCATCAGAAACATGGACGTGGCACCAAACTGATAGATGATTTCATCAGGAAATATTATCCGTTGCCAGAGAGTTTTGTCGATTATGTCTATATGAGTCAGCTTTCGCAGGCCTATGGTATGGAGATTGCGATTGAGGCGCACCGCAAGGCAAAGCCTTACAACATGGGCACCTTGTATTGGCAATTGAATGATGCCTGGCCTGTGGTTTCGTGGTCGTCAATCGATTATTACGGCAACAAGAAAGCGTTTCAGTATAAGCTGAATACCTTATATGCGCCTGTGCTTTTGTCGCTGAATGTGAGCAAGAAAGATTGTTCGGTTTCGGTCGCATCCGATTTGCATACGCCGATTTCCGGCAATCTGAAGACTCAGGTCGTGGATTTCAAGGGCAATGTGCTGTTTGAGAAGGAAATGGAAGTGATAATTGCCGATTTTCAGAATGTGAATTACCAAGTTGAAGGACTTCAGAAATTCATGAAGAAAGTTAAGTCGAAAGATGTTTATGTGAAACTTGAACTGGCTGATAATGACAAACTTATTGCAGATCGTTATTGCTATTTGGTTTATCCGAAGGATTTGAATCTGCCCAAGGCAAACATAAAATATGATGTCAAGGAAGAGAATGGCGAGACGGTCGTTGAATTGACGACGGATGTCTTTGCAAAGGATGTGCAGATTTACACGCTTTCAGGACATGGCTCATTCTCCGACAATTTCTTCGATTTGGGCGCTGGCGAAACGAAACGGATTGTTTACAAGACGGATAAGCCGGCTGCAGATTTTGTGGTTCGCTGTCTGAATGACTTTTGAATTGGATTTAACGGATTGGATTTTTTTGAACCGCAGATTGCGCTGATTACACTGATTTTCAAAAAACTACAGATTTTACAGATTAAACAGATAAATCTCAAATGCGCAAGCGCATGAATTTCACAGATTGGCTGGCGCGGAAATATCGGATTGATATAAGCGAACACGGATGACACGGATTTAACGGATTGATGTTTTGTAACAAAACAATTCCGTGATAATCCGTGTTTTTTGTGTCTAGTTTAAAATCCTCAAATTACTGAATGAAATTGCCTCAAATTACTGAACGAAAAATCCTCAAATTACTGAATGGAATCGCCTCAAATTACTGAAAAGTTTTTGGAAAATGTTGATTATATGAAAAATATGCGTATTTTTGCAGTGTAAAAAGAAGTAGTAAAATGAAGCAATATAAATTCAGGATTTCGGATGCTATTTTGGCTGAAAAATTAGAGGGGAAAGGTGCCGTTTTGGTGCAAGGTCCAAAGTGGTGCGGAAAGACTACGACGGCAGAACAGCAGGCAGGGAGCATACTTTATATGGCCGAACCGGACCGGATGGAGCAAAACATCAAGTTGGGCAATTATGCGCCTTCAAGTCTTTTGGCAGGTGCAACGCCGCGCCTTATTGACGAGTGGCAATTGGTGCCAAAATTGTGGGATGCCGTGCGTTTCGAGGTGGATCACCGCGACGAGTTGGGGCAGTTTATCCTGACAGGTTCGGCAGTGCCCGCTAATAGTGATGAAATTTTCCACACGGGCACAGGACGCTTCGCTTGGCTGACCATGCGCACCATGTCGCTATTCGAGTCGGGCGATTCCGTCGGAGAAATCAGTTTGGGAGAATTGTTCAACCGTCCTGAACATATTGTTTCCATCAATCCGTTGGATATAAACAAGTTGGCATACGTTACTTGCCGTGGCGGATGGCCTCAGGCTTGCACAATCTCGAAACCGAAAATCGCCTTGTCTCAGGCTCTCGATTATTATGATGCCATCGTCTCTGCCGACATTTCGCGTGTCGATAATGTGAATAAAGACCCCGAAAGGGTGAAGCGGCTGATGCGCTCGTATGCGCGCAACCAAGGCACCCAGACTTCCATTGCCAAACTGAAAGCCGATATGATGGCGAATGATACCGACACTTTGGACGAAAACACGGTCGCTTCCTATATCAATGCCTTGAAGAAGATTTTTGTCGTTGAGGATATGCTGGCCTGGAACCCTAATCTCAGGTCGAAGGCGGCGGTGCGCTCGGCAGATACGCGCTATTTCTCTGATCCATCAATTGCGGTGGCGGCTTTAGGCCTTGGTCCGCAAGACCTTATCAACGACTTGAACACTTTCGGTTTCCTTTTCGAGACCTTGTGTATCCACGACTTGCGCGTTTATGCCGATGTTTTGGACGGCACTGTGTATCACTATCGCGACAGCAACGGCTTGGAATGTGATGCCGTGGTTCATCTTCGGAATGGATCGTATGGCTTGGTCGAAATCAAGTTAGGCGGCGATAATTTGATTGAGCAAGGTGCGGCGAGCCTGAAACTTTTGAGTAAGAATATCGACACTACGCGTATGAAAGCCCCGTCATTTCTGATGGTTTTGACTGGCCTTGATGGATTTGCCTATCAGCGTGAAGATGGCGTTTATGTCGTTCCGATTGGGTGCTTAAAGAACTGATTTATCTGGTTTATTCGTCCTTCCGCTCAAATCGGTCTTGCAATTTCGTTTTGGCTTCGCTGAAACTTTCGTCGGCTTTAATGTAGGCGATAGCAACGGCTTGTTCAGACAATTCGATGACTTCGCGCTTGGCAATACGCAGTCCGTCGCTAATGACCTCGCCAATGCTTCCATAGCGGCCTTTGCTCAGCCAAATGATGCCTTTGTCAAATAGTGACGGGTGCTCGTCATAAAATTCGAAATCATCATTGTCATCCCATTCCTGATTTTGGGCGAGGTAAAAATCGTTCATTGGAAGGAAGAAAACCCTTTCGGGCAGCAAGCCGTTTTCAATGGCAAAATCCTTGCTGACTTCAATTCCGCTTGCGTTTTTCGGCGTCAATGTGGCCAATAATTCTGGTTCTATGCCAATTTGTTCAGGTCTAATCTCCTGAATTTCTTCCGATTCGTTCTCGGCGAGAAATTCCGTAGAGACGTTGCGTGCAACGTCTCCTGCTGATTGGGCCCGTTGTTCTCTTGTGAAGACGTTGCGTGCAACGTCTTCATGGTGTGGCGCAATTTGTTTTTCCGTAGAGACGTTGCGTGCAACGTCTTCCGCTGATTGGATCTGTTGTTCTCTTGTAGAAATGTTGCGTGCAACGCCTTTATTTGATTCTTGTTGTTTGTCGTCAGAGTCGTAGCGCGCTACGTTTCTACCTTCCTCATCTTGTGATATAACGTTCTCTTTTTCAGATGAATTTAAGACATTTTCAGATGGTTCTGGCTTCAATTCAACCAATACGGGCTGCTGGTTTGCGTTGTCATCTTCATTTTTGGGCAGCCAGAATAATCCGAACAACACGGCAATGACTGCCACCGCTGCTGCAATTTTTGCATAAAGCGGAAGAATGACGGCTTTTTTCTTCAAGTTTTCTTTATCCTTGAAAACGATGGCCGTGTCAGGCTCTAATCTGCAATTGCCGTAGATTCGTAAATCCTTGAGCAAGAATGGATTCTTGTCTGCAAATTCTTCAACTTCGCGTTCTTCTTCGCCGTCAAGTATCAGTTCCTGATAGGCGATGAAACGTTCTTCGTAATTATCTTCGTTGATGCTGCCAAATGGAATGATTTTGTTTTTGAACAGGTATTCTTTTTCATCGAAGGTGTCGTCGGTGCTTTCCAAAACGGGCAAATCTTCGGTGAGTTCCTCGAAATCGATGTGGTTTTGGACGCAGAACGCTTTCAGTTGCTGGATTTCAGCACTGTTCAAGCGGCCATCCATGTAGTCGATGAGATAAGCTTCGTAATTGTTTATGCTGATTTTCATGGCTCTACGTCGATTAGGTTGTCAATGCTTTTGAGTTGTTTCTTGAGTGCGGTGCGGCCACGGAAAATGTAGA
>CALGBV010000419.1 GCA_937884015.1 uncultured Bacteroidales bacterium | reverse complement strand
AGACCTGTAGCGTCAGCGATACCGGATTTGGCGACCAAGTATTTGAGTTTGCCCGTCCGTTTGGGAGTAGCCGAAACATAGGACACATTCCCCTCACCATCGGTCAACTCCACCTGTCCTTCCTCAATACCGTCATTGGTGAACCAACAGAAACCCATATGCGTCTTCGGGTCGCCGTTGATGGTGGCTACCACGCAGTAGGGCTCGTGTTTGGATTGAAGATTGGAGATGGAAGATTGAAGATTCTGTAGGTTCTGCTCCGAGGCTTCGGCACGGGCCGCTTCACGAGCCGCCATCATCAAAACATAACTCGGGACGGTATAGTCCTCCATCAGCAACTTGTCCGCTGCCACCACGTCAGGATGGTCTTCCGCCATTAAAGCGGAGGGGATAAAAGAGGTTAAACAAACAACTGCTAAAACACAAAAGGTAAATCTTCTCATCATAGAATGTTGTAATTATTGAATTATTATTGTTGACAAACGATTGAGCCCGCGCTTCTCGTTCCAAGTGCCCTCATTCGCACAACGAATGGAAAAGAGAGGATTGTCGTGCAGCGAGGGACACGGGTCCGGCAAGTTGAGATAAAGCTTATACTCCCCCACCGGAACGGCTGCAATATCGGCTCCCAAATGCAGGGAAATAGTACCTTGTTCGGGCAACCAAAAACGCGGGTCGATATTGTACTGCTTAAACGTAAACGTGGTATCCTGATTAAGTAGAACGAGTTCCACATCGCGAGGATTCTGCGGAGCGGCAAAGCCGGCATTATGCAAATCTAAATCCGCAGTCAGACGATGATCAGAGGGATCAATTAAGACGGACACATTATCCATCACTAACCGATAGCCCATCCGTTGGCAGATAGCGTCCCAATGCCCGGACTTTTGCCATTTGCCCCGATTATCGTTCCATTCGCCATTATCGCAATAAGTGAAATGATACCGCTCCATCTCTCGAACGGCACGCTCACCATCGGAGGTTCCGTGACAAGCATTGGAGATAATGCTTTTTATAAATGTTCGGGCTTCACCGGTTCGCTCACCATCCCCAATTCAGTGACAAGCATTGGAAATTTTGCTTTTGCATATTGTTCAGGCTTCAACGGCACGCTCACCATCGGAGGTTCCGTGACAAGCATTGGAGATAATGCTTTTGAAAGATGTTCGGGCTTCACAGGCTCGCTCACCATACCGAATTCCGTGACAAGCATTGGAAATCATGCTTTTTATGATTGTTCAGGCTTCACCGGCACGCTCACCATCGGCAATTCCGTAGTGAGCATTGGAGAACTGGCTTTTGGAGATACAGGTTTAGCTATAATCATTGCCAAACCTGCCACGCCGCCTACTTTGGGCGATGGTGCTTTTGGGTACTACATTTGGCAAGTGCAATCCATCACCGTGCCTTGCGACTGTAGCACTGCCTATACAGGCGCAAGCGGGTGGAGCCAATTTGCCAACAACATAGAGGAAAATTTTATCGAATTTGACCTTACGGTAGCATCGGCCACACCACAATCAGGCTCAGCAAGCATAACACAGCCTGCCACTTGCCAGAACAACGGTCAAGTCACCGTCACCGCCACGCCCGCTGTGGGCTACATATTCGCTAACTGGACAGAAAACGGCGTGGAGGTCTCAACTGCCAATCCTTACACCTTCACCTTAACTGCCGACCGCAACCTTGTGGCCAAATTTGCGGAATGTGTAACCGTTTACGAACCTGTCATGTCCATGCCATCGCCCATCAACTATGATGCCGTTTATGTGCTCGGCTACCAGGACGGCGACGACTACTACCTGCACACTTCGGGAGAAGCAGCAGGAGAAATGCGTCTGACAAAGAACCCCGAAAGTCCAATTAAGTACTCATTCTGCCAAATGCCTTTTGGAGCATCTATCCCCATACTTAAAGTTCTTAATGAAAACAACTTTTTTGCAATCAATTCCGATGGCGTGTTTCTCTCAACGACATTAGACGTGTCTGATATGAGCAAACATTCGATCACTATTCAGGATGGAGACATCTCTTCGCAAAGCGCCCCCACCTACACCGCTTACCACGACGGAGACATCATCAGGTCGCACGAAAGCTCAAGCGAAGGCAACCTGCGTTTGTTTGAAGTAATAGTCAAGCCATTGTACCACATCGCTGTTTCGGCCACCCCTGAAGGACTCGGCACAGCTACGGCAACCTGCGGCGGCGAAACTGTGGAATCGGCACTTGAAGGGACAAGCATCACCGTTTCGGCAACGCCTAACGAAGGCTGCAAGTTCGTTAATTGGACGGAAAACGGCATGGAGGTCTCAACCACCAACCCTTACACCTTCACTTTGACTGCTGACCGCAACCTTGTGGCCAACTTCTTCAGGCAATACGACTTTTCTGCCGATTGCTCCACCGGCCAAACGCTCTACTACAGAATCACCGATGCAGAGCAGTATTTTGTGAGCATTGTGGCACCAAATGGCGATAACATTAATGGTTGGGACGGCTACACCAAGCCAGAAGGTGACATCGCACTGTCCGAAACCGTCGAGCACAACGGCACGACTTACACAGTGATAAGCATTGAAGATTATGCTTTTTATGGTTGTTCAGGTTTAACCGGTTCGCTCACCATCGGCGATGCCGTGACAAGCATTGGGCAATATGCTTTTTATGGTTGTTCAGGCCTCACTGGCTCGCTCAACATCCCGAATTCCGTAACGAGCATTGGAAAATATGCTTTTTATAACTGTTCAGACTTAACTGGCTCGCTTACCATCCCGAATTCCGTGACCCACATTGAAAACTATGCCTTTAATGGTTGTTCGGGCTTCAACGGCTCGCTCACCATCGGCAGTTCTGTGACAAGCATTGGATATTATGCTTTCTCTGGCTGCTTAGGCTTCAACGGTTCGCTCATCATTCCGAATTCCGTGGAAAGCATTGGCGATCATGCTTTTTATAACTGTTCAGGCTTCAACGGTTCGCTCAACATTCCGAATTCCGTGGGAAGCATCGAAAGTTATGCTTTTTCTGGTTGCTCAGGCTTCACCGGAACGCTCACCATTGGTGCGTC
>CALGBV010000418.1 GCA_937884015.1 uncultured Bacteroidales bacterium | reverse complement strand
TATTGCCCAACATGACCGTGATTTCGCCTTGCGATGCCACGCAGACCAAAATCGCGGTGCAAAAAGCCATCAACGAACTCGATGGACCTGTTTATATCCGTTTTGGCCGTGAGGCAGTGCCGGATTTCACCGATGAGAATCAGGACTTTGAAATTGGCAAAGCGCAGGTGGTGCGCGAAGGCCGTCACATTACCATTGTGGCTACGGGCCACGAGGTGTGGGAAGCTTTGAAAGCTGCCGATATGCTGGAAACGATGGGTCTTTCCATCAGAGTTATCAATATGCACACTATCAAGCCTTTGGATGGTGACATCTTGCTGAAGGCGGCAACGGAAACCCGAATGATTTTCACCGTTGAGGAACATCAGATTGCAGGTGGTTTGGGTAGTGCTGTGGCCGAATTTTTGGCTGAGCATCACCCGATTCGTGTGGTGCGCATCGGCATGAACGATAGTTTTGGCGAGTCGGGGCAGGCATCGGCTTTGTTCCACAAATTTCATCTTGATGCGGCTGGCATTGTGAACCGAATGGCATTGGAAGAGGCGCAATCCGATTTGAGTTTGTATATCCCGAAGATGGACAAGCCTTTCCCGACCTATCCGAAGAAACTCTATACCTATAAGGAACTTTATGCGGGTTACGACTATCATGACGAATCGACCTTTGAAACATGCTTTGACACAAGGGTTTACCGCCATTACATCAGTTATGGAAAACAGCGTGGCAAGGATGTCCGCGAGACTTTGGCGCGTTCTCTGCACGATCATTTCATCACGCGTTGCTTGCATCATTTGCTTGATACATACGATGAAAAAATGGTCGTCGGCATTATGGGTGGCCACGCCAAACGCCGCGATGACCCAGGCTATCGGCAAATCGTTTTTTTGAGTAAGAAACTCACCGAAATGGGACGCTTGATGGTGACAGGTGGCGGTCCGGGAGCCATGGAGGCTACGCATCTTGGCGCATGGATGGCGGGTAGGAGCGAGGCTGAAGTCAACGAAGCCGTTGATATGCTGCTTCCTTCCCCGACCTATAAGGATGAAGGCTGGTTGCGCCGCTCGTTTGAGGTGATGGAACGTTTCCCGCTGCAAACGGAATATAGGAGTTTAGCTATTCCGACATGGTATTACGGTCACGAACCGACAGCTCCTTTTGCCACGGATATTGCAAAATATTTCGACAATAGCGTGCGTGAAGATGGTATCGTTACCATTGCCAAAGGCGGCATCATATATACGCCTGGCAGTGCCGGAACGATGCAGGAAATCTTCCAGGATGCAGCGCAAAACCATTATGAGAGCGTGGGGTACGCCAGCCCGATGATATTTATGGGCAAAGATTACTACACGAACTGTATGCCAGCCCATAAGCTTTTGAAGGAACTGAATGCCAAAGGCTTATTCAACAATATGATTCTCACTATCTCCGATGATAATGATGAGATTATTGAGGCAATAGTGAGGTTTAAGGAGGAAAGCGGAGATTGTTAATATTCAATATCGGCTGACAGAATTCTGAGATTCGTCAGCCGATATTTTTATGTTTATCATTCAATCTCCAATGTTTTCTTGCAGATTTCAATTTCTTCTGGGTCGCCAGTGTATTTGCCGAGGTCGTCGCTGAGTTTGACGACTTTCTTCCAGTTACGTTTTTCGGTAATCTTGGCGGCGGTGAGTTTCACCACGATGTTCATGGCTTTCACATTGTCGATATCGCAGGTGAGGTGCGTGCCGATGCCGTAAGAGTCGCCCATGCGGCCATTCACGATTTCGTGCAACTGGATGGCATCATCAACGTTCAGTCCATTGCTGAAAATGATGGATTTTTGCGCCGGGTCGACGCCCAATTCCTTGTATTTCAAAATGATTTCTTCCAAGGCTTCAACGTTGTCGCCGCTGTCGACGCGCAGACCGTCAAACAGTTTGGCGTGAAGTTGGGTGAAGTTCTGGAAGAAAGCCTTGCGAGTGTAAGTGTCGTAAAGGAAAATACCAAGGCTGCCGGCGTAAACGTCCTGCCAATAGTCCATGGCGAGGTAGTTGGCTTCGTTGTAACCGTACAAAGAGCAAGTCTCTACAAATTGGTGGCTCATGGTGCCGATAGGCGTGAGGTTGTATTTCATGGCCAAATATACATTTGATGTGCCTACGAAGCAAGTCTTGGTGAATTGCTTTTGTGCTTCAATGAAGGATTGAATGACGCGTTCCTGATGGTTAAATGAGAAACGGCGGCGTGTGCCGAAATCGCTGAATTTCACTCCGTTGCCAATGAGCCTAATGGCTTTGTCGTAGGATTTCTTGTATTCTTTTTCGGCGTCGTAGGTCTCAAATTCGCCTCTCGTTTCGTGCATGAGTTCTGAAACGGTTGCCAGAATAGGCATCTCCCAAAATACTGTGCGCCAAAGCAGACCTGTGACGGTAATGTGCAAATGGCCTTCTTCGTCCTGGCTTACTTCAACTTCATTTGATTTCAATGAAAAGCCTTTCAGAAAGGTGAAGAACCACAATGGGAAATAGTAGCATTTCTGCTTCATGAAATGCGCCTCTTCGTCAGTAATGCGAAGGCTTTCAAACATTTTGAACTGTTCCTTCAGTTTCTCGGCAAAACCTTTGGGATAGACCGTGTTGTTGCGGTCGACGAAAGTGTATTGTCCGATGGCGCGTGGGAATTTCTGCAAATAGGCGTAACAGACGCTAAAGGTATAAAGGTCGGTGTCTAAAAGACTGTTAATGATTTGTCTCATTGCATTTTAGTTTAACATAGTTTTGCGTGTATGCTTCTGATTTTGTCAGAAATGTATTTCGCTGAATTCATGGTGTTTTCCAACACTTGAACCAAGTCTTTTCGCTTGATGATTTCAACGAGATTGTAGTTTTTGGTGAACA
>CALGBV010000417.1 GCA_937884015.1 uncultured Bacteroidales bacterium | reverse complement strand
CCATTCCTGAACTTTGGGATGGAAACGCTGCGGAGCGGATTGTGGAGATATTGGAGGGTTTGTAATAAGTGAAAGAACGATTTTAATAGAAAATATATTGTTTTTTATCGCGAAAATGCTTATATAACAGAAAATATATTTATCTTTGCAGAAAATTTCAGATATGATTGATGCAAATGAATTGTCGGGACCTGATTGGGTGAAACTTCTTGGCTGCCGTTTCCGTGCCTATCGGATGGCATCGCGCCAGACGCAGCAGGAAGTGGCGGTCAAATCGGGTGTGACAGTTCAGACTATCAGGAAGTTTGAGCAAGGAAAGGCCGATAATATCACGATGACCAATTTCATCGCCTTGATGAAGACTATCGGCATGGTTGATAATATTGAAGCGATGTTACCAGAAATACCCTTGTCGCCCTATCTGATTGATGAACTAACGGGGAACAAAAAACAAAGAGTCAGACATAAAAAGCAATGAAGAATACGGTGCTGAAAGTGCGTTTGTGGGGAAAAGAGGTTGGAAGTTTGCGCTGGGATGAACGCAAAGTGGTGGCGTATTTTGCTTATAGTGAGGAATTTTTAACTTCAGGTTTGAATCCGTTCCCTTTTGTCGCACCTTTGGGCGTGGCGAAATCGTATCTGCCGATTGTCGGCGATAAAAGGAAAATATTTGCAGGATTACCTCCTTTTGTCGCAGATTCATTGCCTGATAATTGGGGAAGCCTCGTGTTTGAACAATGGGCTCAGAATCAAGGATTAAGAAGCAGAGATATTACGCCACTTGACAAATTGGCATATATTGGAAAAAGAGGCATTGGCGCGTTGGAGTATTTCCCTGAAAGTGATTCGGGATTGGAAGCTGACAATCTTGCTGTTGATGAATTGGCACGTTTGGCATGCAAAATCTATGAACAACGTAGCGAGGCGCATATCCTTCCTGAAGAATCATTGACTTTACAGCGACTTTTTGAGGTCGGAACTTCCGCGGGAGGCCGTCAACCCAAGGCTATCGTTGCCATCAATGAAACGACAAAAGAAATAAGGTCTGGTCAGATTGATGGACTAAAAGGTTTTGATTATTATATCCTTAAATTTGCCGTTGGCGATGGGTATCCTGCCACGCAAATGGAAATGACATATTATGAGATGGCTTGCAAGGCAGGCCTACGAATGATGCCAAGCCGTTTTCTCGAAGTGGAAGGAGAAAAGCATTTCCTGACAAAGCGTTTTGACAGATTTGATGGAAATAAGGTTTTCACGCAGACCCTTGCTGCCGTAAATCCTGATGCCGTGAGTTACGAAGATTTGTTTGATGTCTGCCGTCGGCTTAAATTGCCTGAAACGGAGATCCGTGAAGTGTTCCGTTTCATGGTGTTCAATGTGTTCGCGTCGAATACCGATGACCATGTGAAAAACATATCGTTCATAATGAGCGAAAATGGGGAATGGCACATAGCTCCGTTCTACGATTTGACTTTCACCGCCGATTTGAATATGCCTGGTGTCCGCTACTTGCATTGCCTTTCTCTGAAAGGGAAATTGGATGGCTTTACGGTGCAGGATGTCAAGTCGTTTGGAGTCGAAAATGGCGTGAAAAACCCATCGGAAATCATTGTGCTGGTTTGCGAAGCTGTCTCTTGTTTCAGGGAATTGGCGTTGAAAAATGGTGTCCCGTTTATTTGGGTTGATAGGATTGAACAATATTTGTCTTCCATCGTTCCCGATGAATACAAGGAAAAAATGTCGTCCTGGAAACCCAATCAGTTTTCCGAAACGATTAAAGGTCACAGTGTCAGCAATGTGCGTTTCGAAATGTCGGCAAACGGTAATATCCATCTCATGGCTGTGATTGATGGCTTTGAAAGAAAATATGTCATTGCGCCGAAACGTGCAGAATTCATGGAAATCATGGAGAAGGGTTTCAACACCATGCCCGACGCACAGAAGATGGAATTTGTGGAACGGTTGATGATTATGGATTGAATATGGATTTCACATTAAAAAAATACCGCGAACTGCTTGTGGCCTTGAAAGACTATGGCGAAATCATTTTACGCCATGATGTTGACTTGAAGCCGCAGAATAGTTTGGCAACGGCAAAAATAGAGCACGAGCTTGGTTGGAAAGCCGTGTATTATTTCCGGGCTGTTCCGAAAAGTTGGGACGAAAACATTATCCGTGAAATCGCCGCTCTTGGCCATGAAGTTGGTTATCATTATGAATCATTGACGACATGTGATGGCGATGTTGATGCTGCTTATCGGGATTTTTGCACGAATCTGGAAAAACTTCGTGCTATTGTTCCTGTGAAAAGCATCTGTATGCATGGTAGCCCGAAATCGAAGTGGGACAGCAAGGACATCTGGAAAAAATATGATTTTCACCAATTGGGAATTGAATTTGAACCATATTTTGATGTCGATTTTTCGAATACTTTCTATTTAACAGATACGGGACGTCGATGGGATGGCTACAAAGTGAGTGTCCGTGACAAAATTCTTGGTTTTCAGGATGAATGGGTTAAACAAGGTCTTGTTTTTCATTCCACTGAAGATATTATTCTGGCTGCTAATGCAGGCAAATTGCCGAAAAGAATCATGATAACCACGCATCCCCAACGATGGACGGATAAATCTTTTGAATGGCTTATAGAGATGGCACTTCAGAATTTTAAAAACATTGTGAAAAGATTTATTGTCAACAAGGCTTTATAGATGGAATGCTTGTCGTTTTTTTGTGTATTTTTGCACTCTATTTGGATAACAATTAATACGAATTTTATATGAAATCATTCAAAATCATGTTTTTATTAGCCGTGTCAACTATCATGGCAAGTTCATGTGTTTCGACACGAAAAGTCCGCTATCTGCAAGATATGCAGAAACTTGGTGAAGTCAGTGTTGACGGAAAATTTGAGGCGAAGATTAGTCCTTCAGATGAATTGAGGATTTTTGTCTTGCCAAACGGCGATTTGGAAGAACAGGAATTGATAAAGCCTTTCAATATCTATTCCAACGGAAACGGAAATGTGACGAATACAAACCAAGGCCTTGGCTATTTGGTCGATGTCGAGGGGAACATACAGTTCCCTATTTTGGGGAAGATGAAAGTGGCCGGCCTAACATGCCGTGAGTTGCGCGATACGGTAGAATATCGCCTGAAAAACGAAGGCTATCTCACCGACCCTTTGGTTGAAGTGCGTATCACGAACTTTAAGATATATTTCCTGGGAAGTAATGGGGGTAAGGCTATCACCATTGACAACGAGCGTTGTACGTTCCTCGAAGCCTTGTCGTTGGCTGGCGACCTGAATCTTTATACTAAAAGAAGTAAGATTGGCGTTGTCCGTGAAAAAGATGGCAAAATGGTCATCCATTACATGGATCCGCGTTCATCGGATATCTTTAAAGATGAGTTTTTCCTGCTGCAACAGAATGACATTATCTTGACGGAAGCCATGAGCTATGTATATTTCAAGGAATGGATGGCGAATTTAGGTGTGGTTTTGACCCCAATAACGACATTGGCCTCTGTGCTGGCTGTGGTTATAGCCATCAAAACAAGCATCGGCAACATGGGTAATCGATAACAAATAAAAATGGATTTGAAAATGGCAAATGCTCCTGTAGAAAACAATAGTGCTGATATGTCCTTTCTCGAAGAGGATAATGGCAACGGCATCCAGATAAAAGACATACTTTTCATCATTTTACGCAACCTGCATTGGTTTATTCTGTGCGGTCTTATTGGTGCTGGCTTTTCCTATTGGAAAGTCAGTAAGGAGGAACGGACTTATGCCAGCAGTGCCTCCATAATGATTAAAACTGGCGCCACGAGTGGCACGGAGTCAATCCGTTCATCGTCGGTTATGAACCAGATGCTGGGTAACGAAGGCTTGGTGAGTACCATCAATAACGAAATCATCATATTGAAGTCTACTTCATTGATGGATTCTGTAGTTCGCAATTTGGGCCTTAATGTGAACTATTCCTATAAGACCAAAATAGCAAAGCGCAACAAGGTGCTTTATCAGGATAGTCCGGTTTCTGTGGGCTTTGAGAATTTAGATGAAAGTGCATATTATTCGTTTTTGTTAACCCCTAAGGATTCAGAACATTTCGCTATTAGCAGTTTAGGCAAAAATGCACACGAGAAGGTGGTTGCACTTGGTGAAAAAATCATTACTCCAGTGGGAACTATGATTGTTTCTGAAAAATGGAATTACAATAATATGATCGATGTCCCGATTGTGGTCGAGGTCAAACCTGTATCGTCGATGTCGGCATCCTTGCGCGCTAGATTGCATGTGTCAAGGGACGATGAGAAGAATTCCATACTTAGGCTAAGCCTCACTGATAAATCGGCATCGCGTGCTGCTGATGTGCTGAACACTTTGATTTCGGTCTATAACAATGATGCCATTGCCGACCAGGAACGTATGCTGGACTATTCGTATAAGTTTATCAACACCCGTATTGACCAGCTGTATGGCGATTTGGATTCGCTACAGGAGCAAGTTGTCGGGTTTAAAGTGGCTAATGTTTTGGTCGATACGAAATCCTTAGGTGAAGCGGAATTGGCGGCAAGGTCGGCTTCATCGGCCGAGGTGAAGAACTTGCAGGCTAGGATTTCACGGGTGTCGTATTTGCTGAATGCGGCTAATGGCGTGGCTGATGATGATATTCTGCCGGTCATGTCTGACGTCGGAACGGAAGCTGCAACGTTGATTGCAAAATATAATGCAAATTCACAGAAATTGCAGAAATATAGAGAGTCGGGTGTGACAGAGAACCCGGCTGCAAAAAAACTGGCAGCAGAACAACCGACATTGCTTGCCAACATCATCGCTATTTTGGAAAGTGATTTGAGTTCCTTGCAAACTCAAACTGATATGGCAAGGAGGGAGGGATCAGCCGCTACGTCAAGAATCCAGGCTGTTCCTGAAAAACAAGTGCGCATCGGTTCTGTCGAGGATATGTTGAAAATCAGACAGCAGCTTTATCTGACATTGCTTACGAAACGGGAAGAATTGCTGCTTAACCGTCCTAAATTTGAAGGAACGGCAAAGGTGATTGATGCGGCACAGATTAACAATTCGCCTGTTGCGCCAAATCCTAAAAAGAGAGTCACAACCGGCTTGCTTATAGGTTTGCTGATTCCAGCCGCCATCATTTTGCTTATCCGCTTGTTTGATACGGCAATACATGGCCGTGCTGATGTCGAAAAAGCTACCAAGACGCCATTTATGGGTGAAATACCGTTTAAGAAGGAATTGAGCGAACACGCTATAGTGGTGAAGGAAAACGGAAGAGACTCAATTTCGGAGGCATTCCGGTTGGTGCGTTCCAATTTGGAATATATGCGTAATCGGGAGAGTTCCAGTCAGGTCGTGCTGTTCACCTCTTTCATGGTGTCATCGGGAAAGACTTTCGTTTCATCCAATCTGGCAACGAGTTTCGCCTTGGGTAATAAGAAAGTCATGCTGGTCGACCTCGATATCCGTAAGGGTACCATGAATAAGGTGTTCGGACAGAAAGCGAAATTTGGCGTGTCGAATTACTTGTCGGGAAAGATTGATGATGTTGAGGAAATCATCCATCATGATTATACCACAAAGAACATGGACTTGATTTTTGCCGGTCCTGTGCCGCCAAATCCTGCCGAACTCTTGATGAATGAACGTCTGGAACAGATGGTCGATTATCTGCGCCAGCGTTACGATTATGTTTTCCTTGATAACGTGCCTTTGGGCATGGTTGCTGATGCTGACATCGTGAAACGTGTTGCCGACACGACATTGTTCGTGATGAGAGCAGGCAAGACCGATAAGCGCTTGCTCAAGGAAATTGACAAACTGTATAAGAACAACAAGTTCCCGAACCTGTGCCTCGTGCTGAATTCTGTGAAATATAAGAAACAGCATGGCTATGGTTACGGCTATGGTTACGGCTACGGTTATGGTTACGGCTACGGTTATGGCTATGGTTATGGTTACGGCTATGGTTATGGCTATGGCAATGAAGATGAGAAGGATAAGAAACATCGTCATCACCACCGTCACCATCACAAATCAACGGAATCTTCTACAAATGATTTGGATTGATGATTATGTTCGATTTATTTAAGAAGACTTTACCCGACGATTTCTTCCACGATGCCTGTGACGTGCATTGCCATATTCTTCCAGGCGTTGACGATGGGTTCCAGACAGAAGATGCTTCTTTCGAGGCATTGAAGTATTTGGAGAAAAAAGGTTTCGGAAAGGTCAGGCTGACGCCTCATTTCATGAAACAGTATGCCGATAATACGAAGACTTCGATTTCTGAGAAGTTTGAGTCGTTTAAACGGAAGGCGGCATCACAAACAGCCATCGAATTAAGACTCGGCGCCGAACATATGCTTGACGCTGGTTTTGAAGAGCATTTCAACAGAGGTTTTTTGACCATCGACAAGGATAATGCGTTAGTCTTGTGTGAAACATCGTATTTGATGTGCGAGCCGAATGTCTCTTCAAAACTATACGACATCATGCTTGCAGGGTATACTCCGGTCATTGCTCATCCCGAACGTTATCAGTATGCCTCAAAGCATCAATATGAACGTTGGAAAGAAAAAGGCTATCTGTTTCAATTGAATCTGTTATCCTTGACTGGTGCATACGGAACTCCTGCATTTCAAAAGTCGCACTATATGCTGCAACATAAAATGTATGATTTTGTGGGAACAGATATGCATAGGTTGGATAATTTCAGGAAATTCCTTCCGGAAATGAAACTTACGGCAAAGGAAATCGATGAATTGCATTGCCTTTACGAGAACAATGCCAGTTTGTTTTGAACTCGTAATCTGAATAATGAAAACCCCGGTAAAGCGTGCTTTGCCGGGGTTTTGTTTTTATCTGAGCAAGTAGCCTATGTTGATGTAGGCGCCCCATGGTTGGTCGGTGTCGCTTAGCCAATGTACTTGGAAGGAAATAGGACCGATGATGCTGTTGTAAGAATACATGAGACCAGCGCCAAAGGAATCGTCAGAACAGTCGTTTTTCAGCAAATCCATTAGTTCAAAAGATGCCCTTCCGTAATTGACCATGGCGGTGATGTAATTCTTCTTGTATATATTGTAGCGCACATCGAGACGCCCGACATGGATGCATTTGTAGGCATCGGTAAGGTCGGTGGAGTGGTTCAGGCCTATGAATGGCAGCTGGTAGTCGTAAATGCGTCCGAAAATATTGCTGCCAATGTTGTTGTGATAGGCGTAGAGCCTGTTCTCTCCAATGATCATTCGTGAGTAGAATTGTGGAATAAAGGTAATCCTCTTATGACTGATATAACCTTTCACGTAAAGAAAGATATCGCCAAAATTGGATGGCAAAGGGGTGCCGATGGAATCCTTGTATTGGTGGTCGAGGCGCCAATGGGCTTCGAGTGACGATTCGATGCCTTTGGTGGCGAAATAACTATCGTCAAGATTGTCGAATTTGAACTTTGTGAATGGACCGAATGATGCATTTGCGTAACTGCGGTTTTCTGAGGAATTGTCGGCAAAGAACATGTTGTTGGGCTTTTGGTAGTAGGAGATTCTTTCCGATTCCATACCTACAGCGGCCTGAATGTGCCGGAGATGAAATTCTGAGACGTATATTCTGAATCTATTTTGATAGAAAAGATTATTAGTGAGGACAAGTGCGTTTTCGGTTGGGTATAAATTGGTTTGGTCTAATTCCCAGGTGCTTGGGTGTGTCATCCTGAAATCGTATGAAATGCTGATGTTTGCAAGTGAAAGACTGGCTAAGGTGGCCGTTGCATTGGCCCAGTTGTTGTAACCGAGACAGAGCGAAAGGTTGGCTTTCAGTCCGGAAAGTTTCCTTTGGTTCAATCCGATGTTGAACAAGATGGATGCACTCTCTTCGTTGTCGTAGCGGAACCCTAGGTCGATGACATGAGGTTCGGAAGGGGTGAAGGTGATGTCCAAGTCGTAAGTCTTGATGTCAGACAAGTAATCAAACACGTTTCCTTTTGCCCATTCCATGTTTTCAACTTTGTGGAAGTCGGCCCTCAATTTTCCGCATACAGCTGATGTGACGAGCTTGTCGGTAATGTTATACTGTGCGGCAACATATCCGCCGTACATAGGCAGTGCGCGCATCTTGTAGTATTGTTTCTCGGTGCCTGAATTTGCTCTTGTTGGCACGAGGTCGATTTTCTGACCTGAAAAGTCGTTGATGTATTGACCTATACCTTTTCCGTAAATAGACTGGAAGGTAAAGAAGAACTTAGGCGAGAACTTAATCTTACCGCTGAGCGACACTCCAAAGCCCAGTTCGTGCTTCGAAGATGTTGGTGTAGAGGCGGTGAAAGTCTCGAACGCTTCGTCTGCGGAATAGTAACACAGCGAACGTATCAAACCTGAAAGTTGCAAGTGTCCCCAGTCGCCGTTGTAAGCAACACGTGTAGCGAAGTCGGGCATTGACTGGTGCTCAGACACAATGCCTAACGCTGTATGGTTGCCTATTTCGAGGTCAGGGTTTTCGGCTGCAACGTCGAG
>CALGBV010000416.1 GCA_937884015.1 uncultured Bacteroidales bacterium | reverse complement strand
ATCTATATATCTTATCGCTTAATCTCCAATCCCAATAAAGATTGATTGCTTCTAATTGTGTTATGCTTTTGTATTTCTTTAAGTGCCACCACATTGTGTTTTTTTATGTTGGTACTGTCGGCCCAAACGGTTTCCAGATTTGCATCTGTCGCTAATGGTGTCAGATTGGTAATCGGCGTGTTTTCGATGTTCAGTTCGCGCAGACTGTTCATGTCTTGCAATGGACTTAAATCGTCAACGAAAGTGTTTTTCAGAATGAGGTCTTCCAGGTTGAACATGCCTTGCAAAGCCATCAGGTTGCTGATTTCGGTGTTCGAAATGTTAAGTTTCTGCAAGTTCGTTAAACGGCTGACAGGCAACAGGTTCTGAATGTACGGATTGCCCGAAAGGTCGAGTTCCTTCATGTTGATGATTTCATGCAGTTGCTCGGTGCTGGGTTCCGATTCCAAGTTGATTTGTTTCGAGAAAATGGCTTTCCAGTAAATCGGCAGGTTGTTCCACCATTCGCGCAAGGCTTCCGTGTCGTAAATGACTAAGGTATAAGGGTTTTCCTTGGTGTAAGCGCTGGCTTCTTCGATGCCGATTTTGGTTTTGTCGCAATAGATTTTTCCAAGGCGGCGATGGTTTTTCACTGGCGTCAAATCCTTGATGTTGGTGTTGCTGCAATACAGTTCGCGCAGGTTTTCCAATTCGTTTAGGGCTTGCAGATTGCTGACAGCAGTTCCCGAAACGTTCACGCTTTGCAGACCTGTCATGTTTGTCAAGGCCGAAAGGTCGCGGATAGTAGTGTTGCTGGCATCGATGGAAACAAGGTGTTCTAAATCCTGAATCGGTGAAATGCTGCTGATTTTACTGCCGCTGACGTTGAGTTGGGTCAGTTCGGGGCAGTTTTTCACTTCTCTTAGACTGTTGACCAAAGTGTTGGCAATGTTCAGTTTTTTCAAGCCTCTCAGCGATTGCAGGACCGAAATGTCGTCAATCACGGTGTTGGCGATTTCGAGTTCTTCCAATGTGATGTCGTATTTCAATGCCGAAATGTCATTAATCAGCGTGGAATTGGCGCGTAAAACCTTCAGTTTGTTGGCGCTGCGCAAAGGAGAAATGTCTTCGATAGAAGTTCCCGAAATGTCGAGGCTGACCAAATCGGAAAGTTCGTTTAATGGTTCTGCGCTGATGATTTCGCGGATGCCTGAAATGTCGACGTTTTGTTTTTGAGTGACCAATTTCAGTTTCTTGTCTAGTTCGGCCATGTCGTTTTTGAAGACTTTATCGCGCATTTCCGTGCCATTTATCAGGTCTTCAACAGGATAGGAAGCAATGAAATCAACGCTGGTAATCATGCCGACGGTCTCAATCGGGATGCTGTCGTAGAGTTTTATGCCTTCGCCCAGTCTCTTTTTCCAATTGCCCGAAAGTGCGTTCCACCAGTTTCTAAGTTCCTCTTTTTCATTGATTTTCGAAGTGTAGATGCTGGCAATTTTCAAGTTGCTGTTCTGGCGGTCGAGGTTGATTTCGATGAAACGGTTTTTCACGTTGTCAACCTTTTCATTGTTGATGGTGATTGCGGTCAAATGGCGTGTCAGATTCACCTTAAAGAAAATCGAACCATCTTCTCTAGTACTGTTGGTAATATTCTGAATATCAAACTGAAACACGGCTTTCTTGAAGAAAAAGTCGATGTCTTTCAGATAGGCTTGAACGTCTTTATTAATAGGTGTCTTGCGGTTGTTGTCCAAGTCGTCTTCAATCTGAACCTTATCATCAATGAAGATTTTGCTCCAGCTTTCCGTGAAAATGATTTCCTTTTCCTGAGCTGTCGAGGTCGTGTCGCCTATAAAGTTCAAAGTTTCTTCAAAATAGGTGACCATACTCCGCACTTCGGCTTCGTATTTCTGCATTTCGTCTTTCGACAGTTTCTGTGCCTGGCAAAGTCCTATCAGGCAAAATAAAGCTATAATGGTTGAAAAAATCTTTTTCATGGTTGGTAGAATTTGATAAGGTTGGCCTTTTCTTTTTCAGGCATATAAATGATGTTCGACATGAGCCAGCCCGAGTTGGTGCCCGAGCGGTTGAACCACGACACTTCGAAATACCAGTCCTTGATTTGGAAGACGTGGAATTTCACCGAATCGACTTGCTGGAATTTCAGGTTTCCTTTTTTTATTTCGTAGAAAAACAAGGTCAGGTAATCGGGTTGGTATTCATTAGATGCGTAATATTCAATGACTTCAGGTGTCTGGAAGGCCTTGTAGATGTTCATGAAATCGAGTTCGTGACTCATCGGGTGCAGGAAATATTTTTCTTTTTCAGCCATTTCACCATTCGGGAAAAGTTTGTTGTATTCGGAAAAATAGACATTGGTCAGCACCCATTTTGAGCCGAGGCCTTCCTTTTCGATGGTCAGAATCATTGAGATTGGCACTGTTTTTCCGTTGTATTTGAAAGTTGCCGAAACTTCCGAATACCATCTGCCGCCTAAGAAAGTCATGTAGCCGGAATCGTCTTTCGTGACGTCTTCAATGAAATAGCGTTCTAGTTCCGAATTGATGCCGAATTTTTCGTGGTCGAACAGAATGGGCAGCGACTGTTGCCGCATTTCGTTGCTGCGGTATTTCGGATCTTTTGGGTTCAGTTTTTCTCCAAACTGGTCTTCTTCATAATTGAAGCGTCGCATAAACTGCCCCATCTGCTTGGTCATGGCATACAGTTCGGTTTCATCTTTAATGTAATTTCCAACGGTTTGGGCCACAGCCGAATATGAGCTTATGGCACACAAAACCACGATGATTATCATCCGAAATCTTTTCATCTGAAAAACCAATTTATGGGGTTTCGAGGTTGCGGGGGTTCGAGACCTCGAGGCTACGGGGTTACGAAGATTTTTATGACCTCGTGACCTCGTTGCCTCGTATTCCCGTGACCTAATGTTATCTGTTTGTCGTTTCCTTGACACGCATATCGCCGAGCAACACATCCCAGAAGCCGATGGTGCGGCCGCCAATTTGCGTTTCCTTGCGCTTTACGTACACAGTGATGTCTTTCTTGGTCGTGTCTTTGTAAACCAGATTGCCTTCTGCATCGTAGCCTCTGAAGGTTTGGAAAATGGTGATGACACCGACGTAGGTTCCATCAGGCTGACGCTGTAAGTCACTGACATACTCGATGTTGTACCATTCAATTTCAACGCGGTCGTAGTTCAGGCGCATGAGACGCTCGAAATATTTGCGTACTCTGAAATATTGGATGGTGTTTGATGACAGCGATGAAACGCCGATTTCAGCATCACTCATAAACAGTTCCTCAGCGCGGTCGATGACGCGGTTGGCTTCGCTGAAAGGCGTATCTTTCGAACCGGCAATTTTAATGTATTTACTCAAGTCTCTGACTTTTTCCAATGCCAGACTGTCGATGGCCTGCTTGCGTTCGAAGCTCAGTTCATCTTGTGCAATGGCGCTGCCGACAACGAATAATGCAATGACTAATGTTGCTAATATCTTTTTCATTTCTTATTTCCTTTCTAATTGATAAATAATAATTTAACTACGATTTACCTTATTTTTTAATGAGTTCCAGTTCGCTGATTTTTCCGTTTGCGTTGTATTTGATGTCGTTGACGCTGTTGCGCGAAATCTTCTGGTCTTTCAGGTAATTGAGATAGTTTTCGATGGTGGTCGGGCGGTCGTAATCGTTGAAGCCACCGGCTTGACTGATGATGATCAGCACTGGAACGTTGTTCGATTCAAACATTCCCAAGGTTTCATTGATGACACGGTTGGCTTGGGAAGTGCTGCCGGCATTGGCAATGCTGCGGAAGTTGTTCTCCAACACTACGTTAGTCGATTGTGCGTGTTCGCGTTCTTCGGCGGCGCGGCGTTCCTCTTCGTTTTTCTGAGCGCGTTCGCGGGCCAGTTTCTTTTCCACTTGGAACAGCAGGTCGTCGACTTCGGCATTTTGCAGGTTCCAGTTCTTAATGGTTTGCACGCGGGCTTCCTTTTCTTCCAAAGTCCAAAGGGTTTCGTCGTCCAAAATGGCGTTCAAATCCTTGATGGCTTCAGCCACTTTCGATTTGTACTCTGCTTCAGCAGCTTCTTTTGCAAGTCTTTTCTTGCTTTTGCAACTTGTCGTTCCTCCGATTGTGATGAATGCAGCCAGAAGAATCATTGCGATGGTTGTGAGTTTGCTTTTCATTTTTATGAGATTTTTCTATTAATAACTCTATTAATTGCTACAAAATTGCAAAAGTATATCTTTTTTCGTTTGGTTGCATTTTTTGTCCGAAATTTGCGGCATGAAATACTACAATATACCTGTTTTTCTTCCAGAATTGGCTTGTCCGTTCCGCTGTGTCTATTGCAATCAGTTCAGTATTGCGGGAAAAAGTCATATTCCTGATTGTGAGCAAGTAAAACATACCATTGACTCACATTTACAATCTTTCAAGGAAACAGACAGGTTTGTTGAAGTGGCTTTTTTCGGTGGAAATTTCACCGGTTTGCCCGAAAAAATGCAGGATGAGTATCTTGAAACGGTTGCGCCTTATCTTGAAAAAGGTCAGATTCAAGGTATCCGTTGCAGCACGCGCCCCGATTATATTAATAAGGAAAGACTGAAAGTGCTGAAAAAATTCGGGATGCGCAACATTGAACTTGGCGCACAATCGACTGACAATGAAGTGCTTTTGCAATGTGGCCGAGGCCATGATTTTGAGGCCGTAAAATCGGCTTCTGAAATGATTCTTGCCGAGGGATTCACTTTGGGCTTGCAAATGATGATTGGCTTGCCAGGTTCTTCCCCTGAAAAGGATTTCCAGACTGCAAAAGACATTGTTTCGCTTGGCGCAAAGGAAACGCGCATTTATCCTTGTCTGGTGGTGAAAGACACGGTGCTTGAAAAGCGTTTCCGTAAAGGTCAATATCAGCCTTTGACTATCGAAAAGGCTGTTCAGCGCTCTGCGGATATTTATTCTTATTTCATTGAAAACGAGGTAAATGTATTGCGCATAGGCTTGCATCCTTCCGATGAATTGGATGGCGGCGATTGTGTGGCGGGACCTTATCATCATAACTTTGCTGAGATGGTTTTCGGTGAGGTCTGGCGGCGGAAATTTGCAAAAATTCAAGGTCAAGGCAAGCACCTTATAATATATACACATTCATCGCAGCGCACCAATGCCATTGGCTATCAGGCGGCAAACCGAAAAAAATTGCTTGATTCGTTCCAACAGGTTGATTTTCTTTGTGATGACAGCCTCTCCCCTACCGATTTCCGCTATGAGATTTCCGACGAAAGCAAGCAGACCATAATCCTTGCCTCTGCATTAATGCCTGAACCTGCAAAGCAAAAATTAGCGGCTTTTGGAAAAGTTCTTTGGCTCAATCCAGTCGGTTTCGTTTATCCGTCCATTGCTTCTCACCCCGACATTTTCTTTTTTCAATATGCTGAAAACCAGCTTGTTTTTGCGCCGAACACACCGAAAGAATGGATTGCCGAGTTGCACAAGGCGGGCATAAAACTGATGCGTGGCAAGCAAGCCTTGGGTTTTGCACATCCCGAAACGGTTCATTACAATGCTTGTGGCACGAAAAATATTTTGGTTCACAACCTGAAATTTACCGATGAATGGATTCTTAAACTCTATTCCGACAAGCAGCAAATCAATGTCAATCAAGCCTATACGCGCTGCAATCTTTTGATTTTGAGCGAAAAGGCTTTCATCACTTCCGATTTGGGCATTGGCAAGAAATTGCAGGAATCGGGTTTCGATGTCCTTTTCATCGACCCGCGCCAAATTCATTTGGAGGGTCACGACTACGGATTTTTCCCAGGCTGTTGCGGTGTTTTCAACCAAAATCTTGTGGTTTGCGGCAACACGCAAAATCTGAAAGAAAAACCCGAATTAGATGCTTTTCTTTCGCGCAATGGCTTCAATCTCATCGAATTATATGATGGCGTATTGACGGATTTGGGCGGGATTATGTTTTTGCAGGCATAAAAAAATCCCGCCATCGCTGACGGGATTTTTCAATATCGGGAATGAAATAACGATTATTCTTCTTCCTTCTGGCTTTCTTCGTATTCCTTCAGGAGCTTGTTCTGGACATCGGTAGGAACCTGTTGGTATTCAGCATATTTCATGGTGAAGGTACCACGGCCTGATGTCAGTGAGCTGAGTGAAGTTGAATAACGGTCCATTTCTGCCAACGGCACCTTAGCGTGGATGGTCTGGTAGTTGTGGTCAGAATCCATACCCATCACGATGGCGCGGCGGCCCTGGAGGTCGGTCATAACGGCACCCATCAGGTCGGCAGGCATGCGGACGTCGAGGTCATAGATAGGTTCCATGATCTTAGGAGCAGCAGCCTTAAATGCAGCTGAGAAAGCCATACGGCCGGCAATCTTAAATGCCATTTCGTTTGAATCGACTGGGTGCATCTTACCATCGTAAACGTAAACGATGATATCGCGGGCGTATGAACCGGTCAGAGGACCCTGTTCAAGACGTTCGTTGACACCCTTCAGGATAGCAGGCATGAAACGTGCATCAATGGCACCACCGACAACGCAGTTAGCGAAGATCAGCTTACCGCCCCATGGCAGTTCGTATTCATCCTTGCCACGCACTTGCAGTTCACCTGGATCGGTGTAACCTTCATAATAAGGAGCCAGCAGCAAGTGAACTTCACCGAACTGACCGCTACCGCCTGACTGCTTCTTGTGACGGTAATCAGCGCGGGCCGACTTGGTGATGGTTTCACGGTAAGGAATCTTTGGAGATGCAGTTTCAACGGCAATCTTATATACGTTGTCGAAATACCATTTCAGGGTATTGAAGTGATATTCGCCCTGGCATTGCAGGATGTTCTGGCGCAATTCGCGTGACATGCCTGAAATGACGGTTGGGTCGGTCTTGTGGAGGTCGTTGAGAATGCCACCGAGCTTTTCATCTTCCTGTGAGTTGGCAGCCTTAATGGCGATGGTGAAGATAGGTGTTGGGAATGGCATTTCTTCGAAAGCAGCTTCAGCAGCCTTGGCATCGACGAGAGAATCACCGATACGGCCATCCTTCAGCTTAATGGTGCAGATGATGTCACCAGCATTGACCTTTTCGACTCTTTCACGGTTCTTGCCGCAGAAAGCGAGGAGCTGTGAGATACGTTCCTTGTTGCCGCTGCGTGGGTTGACGAGGTCTTGACCTTCAGCAACTTGACCGCCATAAACGCGCATCCAAGCCACATCGCCGAGGTTCTGTTCGGTGGTAACCTTGAAGATGTACATAGCAGTTGGATCATCGTTGCTGTTGTGGAATTCCTGGCCGTTCTTAGCCTTGACAGCAGGAACATCAGCAGGTGATGGGCAAGCGTTGATGAGGAATTCGCAGAGACGGCTGACGCCGACACCCTTCTTGGCAGCGCCGCAGAGGACTGGGAACATTTCGCGGTTGATGATGCCGAGGCGGATACCACGTTCCATATCTTCTTCGCTCAGAGTCATTTCTTCGAAGAACTTTTCCATCAGTGATTCTTCGCCTTCAGCAGCGTGTTCGATCAGGTTGCTGTGGAGTTCTTCGGCCTTTGCCATTTCTGAAGCAGGAATGTCCTGGATTTCAGGAGCACCATTGCCATTCTTGAAGACCAACATCTTCATCATGATCAAGTCGATGACAGCGTTGAAATCTTCACCGGCGTTGACTGGATATTGGATAGGAGTAACTTTGTCGCCAAAGTATTCCTTCATTTCGCGGACGGTGTTGTCGAAATTGGCGTTAGCGTGGTCGAGCTGGTTCATGAAGAACACGACCGGCTTGTTGGTGTTGGCAGCGTGACGCCAAGCGTTTTCCGTTGTAGCTTCAACGCCTGACTGGGCATTGATGTTGCAGACGGCTGCATCGGCAGCGGTGAGGCAGGAAACGATGTCGCCTGAGAAATCGCTGAAACCAGGAGTGTCAAGAATGTTGATCTTGGTGTTGTTAATGATGGTGTACATCATTGAAGCATGCACCGAAATCTGACGGTCCATTTCAATCTGACGG
>CALGBV010000415.1 GCA_937884015.1 uncultured Bacteroidales bacterium | reverse complement strand
CAAGTCATGAATTTTTTTTCTGCCATTGTGTAATGTATTTAAATGATGAATTCTTTTGTTTGATTCTATTAAATCAATTTGGGTGCAAAGGTATGCTTTTCGTTGGAAATAGCAAAGAAGAAAATGAGATTTTCGATTGGATGAAAACCTTATTTCCTTTAAAAAACCGCTAGTTGCGCACATCGTGCAGATAATTTGTTGGAAATGCGGATGATATTGATGGAATTTCAAAACTCCTCAAAAGGGTCGTTGATAAACTTCATGAAATCGCCATGCTCGAAATAGGCGTACCGATACCAGCTGATTTCCTTGTTTTTCCCGTAGTTTTCCTTTCCGATGAGGTCGGTGAAAAACAGCTCATCCAATTTGCGGCATTTGTCGGTTCCATAATGGCGCTCATTGGCGACAAGCATAGGATGTGATTTCAGGCTCCCGATTTGTGAAAAGCAATCCCAAAAGTATTCCGTGACCACGAAAAACTCCATGCCGTGCTCATCGCAAAAATACTGCATCGCACTCAAAGGATGGCAAGCATCAGCCGAGCAATGCGGATCCCAATAGTAGACAAGCACTTTGTCGTATTGCTTGATGCAGTTTTTCAGTTGTTCTCCGCTAACCGCATACACAAGACTGTCGTTCTCAAGGTCGCAAATCGATTTGTCTTCCGTTGTCCAAACCACTTTCTGCTTTTCCGCTTCACTCAAATCCCTTTCAAAATGCGTCCTCACTCCGACGATGTTGATGATGCGGCAGCATTGGGTGAACAGGCACAATGGCAATAAAGCCATGAATAAGGTTCTATGAATCAGTTTTATAATGTTTTTCATCTTCAAAACCAGACTTTGTAGGAAAATGATGGAATGATAGGAAAGAAGCAACGTTGCCAGAGTTGCGGCGGGGCGTTGGGGAATTGTCCCCACGAAATAGGGTCGCCGATTTTGTCGCCGTAATAGTAGTAGTATGGGTTTTGCCGGCAATAGGCATTGTAGATGGAGAAAGTCCATTCGGCATCGCGGCCTTTTTCTGTCTTGGTCTTCCATTTTGCAGCAATGTCGAGGCGATGATAGGGCTTCATGCGGGCGCTGTTGCGCTCGCCGTAGATGTGTGATTCTTCAAAACCAAGGTTGCCGTTTCCGTCAAGATAGGGAATGTATTGTGTGGCGATGAGCGGCGTGTAAGGCAGCCCGGTCTGATAGGTCCATGAAGCACTCAACGACCATTTTTCGCTCAGCATGTAGTTGGCATTGAGGTTGATGGAATGTGGACGGTCGTATTCGTAGAGGTAGGCCTTGCCGCCGTTGATGCCGTCGAATTGCCGCGTGGTGTGCGAATAGGTGTAGCCAAGATAGCCGTTTAGCCGTCCGAAATTGGCTTTTGCCATCAGTTCGAGGCCGTACGATTGGCCTTTGCCGCCTGTTTCCACCTTGCTTCGCCAGTCCGATTCGCCAATCAGGCAGGTGTAGCCGTCGCGGTAGGTGACAAGGTCGTTCAAGGTCTTGTAGTAGGCGTCGGCTTCAAGCAGAATCCTGCCATCGGCAAAGCCGCGCTGCCAGCCCAACGAGAATTGGTTTGACTCGGAAGGCTTGATGTGTGCATCGGCGGGAATCCAGATTTCGTTGTTCATGATGGAGCCGGGTGTCATTAGCAGATGTGAGTTTTGCGCAACGTGCATGGCGGTAAGGTTGAGCGTGCTTTCGCCAAGGCGGAAATTAATGTTCAGGCGCGGCTCAAAAGCCAGATGCTTGAAACCTTGATTGAGATATAGGTCGAGTCTCGCTCCAAGCGTTCCGTCGATGTGTTTTCCGATTTTGAAATTGTTGTCGAGATAAACCGCATTGTCGGAAACGTTGGCGAAATCGGCTTTCGGCATGATGGCCGTGTAGGTGTTGTAATAGTAACTGGGCAGGTAGCGCAGATAGGAGGCTTGCAGGCCAAATTCCAGCGAGAGCCCTTGCAGCAAGGCGGCTTTCCATTGCGAGCGCAACGAAAGGTCCTGAACGGTTGAGATGCCTTGGCTTTTGAAATTGACGGTATCGAGAGCCGACTGCACGAAGGCCTTCATTTGGTTTTTCAGATGATAGCGCGTGTACGATAAGGTGTTGGTTGCGAGTAGTTTTTGATTGATGGCGCTGTTCCATTGTCCCGACACAAGAAAATTGCCCCAAATGTTGGTGACGCTGTTCTTCTCGATGGTCTGGAACTTATCGGTGTTTTTCCAAATGCGCATGTAGTCGTCGCCTTCGTAAATGTTGAGGGCGAAACTGTTTTTCGCATCGGGACTCCAAGTGTATTTTGCATCAAAGTCATGGAAACCATAGATGATGTTATTGTCTTGTGCGCCAGAGTTTTTCGATATTTCGCTTGCGGCGTAAAGCAGCAATTCGGTCAGTGTCTTGCGGCCGGTGAAGATGAAACTTGAGTTTTTCAGTCCGCCCGGGCCTTCAACTGAGAAAGCCAAGTCGGTGAGGCCTGCGCTGAGTGAGCCTTTCAGCCGTGTCGGGTCGCCTTTCTTGGCTGTGAGGTCGACGATGGAGGAAAGCTTGCCGCCAAAACGCGCCGGGAAACCGCCTTTGTAGATGTCCATCGAGTTGATCATTTCGGGGTTGAAAACCGACATGAAACCGCCGACGTGGTTGACGTAGATGAGCGGCACGTTGTCGAGCATATAGAGGTTTTCGCCCGGGTTGCCGCCACGCACCAACATCACGCTCGAGGCTTCGGTGAGCGGCTCGATGCCGGGCAGCTGCTGCGCCGCCTTGATGATGTCGGGGCGGCTGCCGATGGTGGGCAACAGCTCTATGTCCTTTTGGGCAAGTGTCAGGGTGTTGAATTGCGGCCTCTCCGTTTTCTTGGCCTTCACTTCGACGGTTTGCAAGGTCTGCACCGATGGCTTCAGCCTGATTTTCATTAAGTCGCTGTTGCTTTCGCCGATGAGAATGCAGGTGTCAGCATAGCCGATGCACGACACGCAGACCGTGGCGGGCAGTTCCGCCCAAAGGTTGAAATAGCCTTTTTGGTCGGTGGAGACGCCTACGGAACGGTCTCCCAAGAACACGTTGGCGCCGATGATGCTTTCCTTGGTCTTGGCATCGCTCACAAAACCCGCAATGTTGACTTTCTGAGCCTCGGCCATAAGGAAAGATATGAGGCAGAGTATGGTGATTGTCAGGCGTTTCATAATCATATTCCTTTCATATTATAGAAAATGGTATCGCTTGTGAAACTTGCGCAACTCCCGAAAATGCCCAAACCGTTGTCCACATTGCCATAATGATTGACTGGTGCTATCGTGCCAATGAAAAGATTTGAATAGCCATCAAATTCAAAATGAGAATAATAGCTTTTCAGATAGCGATAGTACGATTCGCAAAGGCCTTCCATGTGGACGGCAATCTTGCCGTGCAGCGGTTCGATTTCCGATTCCATATTGCCGCCATAGCTCCAGCTTTGATTGGTGAAATATCCGTTGATTTTCATCGTGTAAATCGAATCATGGATGAGTTCGTTGCTGAAAACAAGCATCTCAGAGCCTTCGTTCATCAGGACAGGGTCGTCGGCGCTGTAAGAAGAATGCATGGTGCCATGATAGGAATACCGGCATTTTCCATCGCACGACGCAAGGTCCGTCCAAATGGAAGCCTGATAGTAAAGTCTTTGCGTCGGGTCAGTTTTGAAGGTCAGCAAAAAGGCGGGGCAGGCTTCGCCTTCATCGTTGACAATGGCTTTTTCGATGATTTCTACGCCTTTATAAATAGGTCTTTCAGGCATTACGGTAAAGGCGGAAAGCGTATCGTGGCCAGGCACAATTACCTTGCAGCCGTATTGCCGTCCACATTCGGGCAGGGTCTGCCCGTGATAGAGCTGTGTTTCGGCATCGAATTGCAGCCTTTCGGCAAATTGTCCGTCGACAAAAAGCAGCACCTCGGCATCGCTGCAAATGGCGGGATGAATGGAATCCAGGCGTTGGGTCAGCGAGACCTGCGCCCATACGGGTTTGCCTTCGGCGAGAATGGCGTTGAGCGTAGGCGTGGCTTCAAAATCGGGATATTCGAAATCGGCCACCTGCTTGCGGCAGGAAGCAAAGGCAGCAAGGACGAGCAGCAAAATGAAAAGTCTCTTTTTCATTTGATGATTTTTTGTGGGTTAGAAACGGATGTTGAGGCCGAAACGGTGATTGGCTTTAAAGTGTTCTTCGTTGATATAGCCGAATTCATAAAACAGCCCAAAGTGTCTTGTGAAATTGAAAGCCGTACCGAGGTTCGCGCCCCATGTGAAATAAACCCTGTTCGGAATGTAGGGCGAGTCTATGAAACAGGTCATGGCGCCAAGTTGCGCTGTTGCGTACACATCAACAACCGAAAACGAAGGACTGATGACGGCTGGCAGCAAATGTGCCTTGGCGTTTGCGGCGGAATAAAAGAGGTTCATAATGCCGTAGGAATCAAAACGGTCGGTGAACGATGCACCCACTTCAAGCCAGTCATTCAGTCCGTATTCTACATCCAACGATGGACACAGATTCCGCAAACCGTCATTATGGTTGAGATACATGGCCCCATTCACTTTCATGACGGCCATGTTCACATTGAACTGGTTGCGGATGTAGGGGAAATCCGTCTTCTTTGTAGGCTGCTGCGCCATGCCGCAAAGGCTTGCAAACAGGAGCAAAAATAACAGATGCTTTTTCATGATGTGCTGTTTTCGTGTTGCCTCTTTCAAAAACGGCTGCGCCGCAGATTTATTATTCTTTCCTCCATTTTTTAGGCCCGTTGAAACGGATGTTGAGGCCGAAACGATTGAATCCTGCTGTCTTTAAGTTGTACGAAAATTCGGTGAATATGCATTTTTTGTTGATATTGTCGTAGCACCTTTCATAAAAGACACCAAAATACTTGGAAATATTCAAGTTGATCCCCAAACTGCCTCCGAATAAAAACTTGTGTTGATTTTCCCAAAACGAGGATGTGTAAGAATTCATGCCAAATTTGGCATCGGCATAAATGTCAATGTGTTTTAGATTCGGAAACAGTACTGCAAAAGGGTGTATTTCAGCGTTGATTCCGTATTTGTATTGACGGTCTGTCGTGTTTGTGTCAGTGGGGTTGCCGTTGCCGCAAATTGAGTAGTAATAACGACCATAATCGACAAAAAGTCCCCCATTGAAGAGTTCCGTTACTCTATAGTTTAATTCAATTCCATAATTTGAATGTGTTTGAGAAAACACTTCAGTTTCCATGCTTTGCATGGAATAATTGAGTTTTGTTTCAAAATACGGCTTTGTATCGTTATTATGATTTTGTGAAACTGAGCCCTTTGAAAAAAACAGCAAAATGAGAGTCAGGAACATAATTCTGACACTTATGATGTGGAAAGCATTTCTTTTCATGTGAGAATGAGTAAAATTAGTTTATATTTAGAACAAGAGATAACGAAATCACGAGGACACGAAAAATCCCTTTCAATAGGTTTGTGGAATGTAATTCTCGCAACCTTGATATCTCTTGTTCATCTTGTTAAAGTTTAAATTTGAACAGCTACTTACGAATTAAAAATAATCATGAATGCAATAAAACGTTATTTCTCCAACGTCTGGTGTTGAGGCTTTAGCATTTATCCTATTAAAACCGAAGCCTCCAGTGTTGGGATGTTCATAGGCCCACATCCATTCTTTAAGCGGCAGATAACTATATCTTACGGATTCGAATTTGCCTGTTGTAATATATTGAGGCTCGCGGAATTCCCATCTGAAGTAATGTGAAACGAAACCACCTTCGTATTCATGCTCTGGCCACCATGTGCCATTTTTATCTTTAAAGCTTACTTTGTTATCATAAGAACATGTGATTGTTCGTAAACAACCAAACCAGCCAAGAAAATTATGGTGATATGGCTTGGCATAATGTTTATATATTGCGTGTGAATCTGAAGTATATAGTTTTGTTTCAAAAAATAGTTGATTGTTTCCGTTGGTTTTGGTCAAATTATGAGAGTTGGAACAAGCGACTTTGTCATTTGTGTTTTCTGAATTGTCGAAAATGATATGTTTGAATATGTTATTGTCTCTCCTGTATCCATCATCAATGTGAGCGATTAGTTCTTCGAGGTTTGAAAGGTTGGTAAATACTAATCCTCCTTCAATGATTTTGTAAACGGAATCTTTTACTTGAAAAATGCCATCAGTATTTGCAATGTATTTGAAATCATGATTGAACAACCGGGATTCAAATATATATTCGCCATCATCACAAAGAATAAGTTGATATTTATCATTGTGATCTAAAGCGTATTGAACCATTTCCTCCTTTGACTTGAAATAGTTTTCCGGATCCAATTCAATATAATCTTTCTCTATCATTTCTGCATACGAAACGAATCCGTTCATTTCGGATTTTGTGTTCTTGTCTGTCATGTAATTGAACACATCATCGAAAGACTCAAATTTCAGCATTGGAACTGTTGATTGCTCGGTTGCGGCTTCGGTTGCCTTATCTTTCTTGCAGCCTGCTAAAACGACTGCAATTACAGCAACCGTACAGAGGGTTGCTAAAATGTATCTAATCTTTTTCATTTTTTATTCAGATTCTTCTTAAATCATTTCAAATGGAAATTACAAAAAAAGGAAATACGCGCATACATATTCCTTAAAAAATGTAAAAAAAAGCACCTAATTTGTCTTCAGACTATCCCACAACCTCAATATACTCATCCATAAATTAGTTGTTTTGTGCGCTCAACATTTTTCAAAAAACACACGATTACGGATTCCTTATATTTCTATCGGTCGATGGTACGATGCAAAAGATTTGCGAGGGCCTCTTTGAACGACAGATAGTTGTCAGCATAATCCTCAATAGGCATTTCAATCACCCCTCCTCCCCTCGCACGCCTCTTGAGGAGGCGGCTCGGGGGGAGGGAGCTTATGCTTACTTTCTTTGCCTCCTCATGCCTTGGGGAGAAAGAAAGCAAAAGTTACTGGGCCAACCGCACGAGGCGCAGACTGTGGCCGTAGTTGCGGTAGTAGCCGTAGTTCGTGCCGACATTGTCCGAGTAGAAGTAGAGGCTGTACGCGTAGCCCGAATAGCTCGAATCAGGCGTCGATGACCAATAGCCGCCCCAGCTCTCTGCATAGTAGAAGCTCGAACCAACGCGGTAGCCAGCAGCAGGCAGACAAACCAGGCCAAGGGAACTAACCTCATCCAAAGTGTAGGAAGACTTCAATGTGCTGCTGAAGCCGTCGGGAGCTATGATCAGGCAGTTTGCCTTGCCACCTACGCTTACGCCATACTTGCAAAGGCTGCTGGCATTGGTGCGACTACTGATGAGGTAACTCCACTCGCTCTGGCTCAGAGCGAACAAGCCGCTCACGCCATCCACGGTAAGGGGATTATCCTCGCCACAGAAGAACTTGTCGCTGGTGCTACGGCTTGAGCAGCTGTAACTCTGGGCGTAGGGCATGTAGTTAGCATTGCCACTCTGGTAGTCCTTGCTGCTTGTCCACATGAAGTGACCCACATGGTTGGCATTCCACGAGGTGGGATAGTCCGTCTGGTTGGCCTCGAAGTGGTAGGCAGAGCCATCCCAATACAAGTTACTCTTGGTGAACTGCACCTTCTTGGTTGAGCTTACGCTGAAGGTACCGTCAATCAGGTTAGCCTTTCCCGAACCACCACCCGAACAGGTACAGCTACCTACCTTAGCCTTCAGGTCGGCAAGCTCGGAAAGAATCTTCTCATACTGATTGGTCAGGGTGCTCAGCGCGTTCAACAGGCTCTTTGTGTCAACGGCTGTCTTGTCTGCTCTCAGCACAGGCTTCTGAGCTCCTGCCATGAGCGTCATGGCAAAGAACGAAAGCGATAAAAGAAACTTTTTCATATATAACGTTTGTTTTAGTTTGTTTTATTATTAATAATGCTACTTTGAAGCCGAGCAGCGCACAGCACGAACGGATTGACCGTAAAAGCGGTCGTTGCTGGAACTCGCGCCGATTAAGAACGGTTCAAAGTAGATTTGCCACGCGTTTTCCG
>CALGBV010000414.1 GCA_937884015.1 uncultured Bacteroidales bacterium | reverse complement strand
ATTGTGCTTCGGCAAATTCCATGACGGCTTTGTTGGCCGTGATGTTGACCACGTCTTCCCATGTTCCCGTTTCGCAGGTTGCAGTCGTCTTGATGTGGAATCGGGTGCCGTCGGCCACATTTTCGTTGATGCGGTAACGGAAATAAAGTTCTGCAGAGAATTCGTTTTGTGGCAGGTTCCCTAAATCTCCCGAATCTTCGATGAAAGTGATGTTAGGGTCATCGCAAGTCAATGTAACGTATGTGTCTCTTGGGGTCCAATCCGTGCCAATGTTCTTGAAGTAGATGAGTAAGTCGTTTGCAGCACCGATGTGTGCTTCGCTTGGCGTGTAGCTTTCGATGGTGACGAAAGGACCGTCGATTTGGGCGGCAGGAATCTCTTCAAGATAAGGAACACGTTGCGGGTGTGTCACGCAAAGGGTGACGTTGCCGCTTGTGGTGACAGGTTCGATGTCGAAGACAAGGGTGCCGGTTTCGTCAACTAGTCCTGTACCTAAAATGGTGCCTTCCATTGTGAGTGCAACATACGAACCTGGGTCGGCGCTGACTTCGTAGGTTGTAGTTCCAATCGGGACAATCGATGCATGAAAGACTTGATTCTCAGCAGGTCTCACATGATAAGGCATGATGGAACCGTCGCCGAGGGTGTGGTAGCATTGCCAGTAATAGAGTGGGGAGGAGTTTGAAGATACGGTATAACCGCTGTTGACGTGTGCGTATGTGACGGCCAGATTGCCCAAAAACACCATCGACTGAACGGTGTTATAGCTGTCGTCCATCCAAACGCCATCGTAAACGCCAGTGGTGGTCTCGGCTTTAGCTGGCATTTTGTAGAAGACATTCGTCGCACCTACGCCAAAGTAGTAGTCTTCGTACCAATAGGTTGAAGGACAGCTTCCAATGTAGGCAAAAGCGCCTTTGCGTGGTGCGCGGACCATGGCTTCACCGAAGCAGGTTCCTGAGATGCCCCAGTCGGCGGCTAAGCAGCAGTTGCCCATGGCGAGGAAATATTTGTCGGTGTTGGTCAGATTGTTGACATCGTTGACTTCGAAAAGCGGATCTTCCCAATGGTCGTTGGCGCCGTGGGCGGTGTAGTTGACAAAGCCGACGCCGGTGTTCAGGTTGTTGTAGCAGCCGGCATAATCGTTTGGATTGTAATAATCGTAGACATTGGCGAAACCGTGTTCGGCATTGTAATAATTGTTGACGGCATATTGAATGGTCGGAACGCCAGCCTTCGGATTCCATGCCTCATCCCAACCTGCAATGAGCAGGACGTTGTCCAAATAGCTTGGGTCGGGCATGGTGAACTGTTCGTATTGCAGGCTCTTTTCCAAGAGGTTGCTGAGTTGCTCGACATTTTCGACTGGCATACGGCTGTGCAGCATGTCAGGATAATAATCGTTATCAACGCTTTCGTAATAAAGGTCTGTGACGCAACTTGTTGCGCTGCCAATGGCACTGGCAGGAATCTGGTCCTTGTCGCCAATGATGACAAGGAAAGTTGGTGCGGTTTGGTAATATTTCGTTTGAATGAACGACTTGATGGCTGAACTCGATGAGCCGATTTGGTCGGTGTAGTTCACATCCATATAGAAGCCTTTCTTGATTTTCCAG
>CALGBV010000413.1 GCA_937884015.1 uncultured Bacteroidales bacterium | reverse complement strand
ACTATGAAATTCCTTTGATTTCGAAGGATAACACCACATCAGGTGCTTCCATCACTTCTGAAGAAATTGCAAAATTGCCAAACCGTTCTTGTGAAGGCGTTGCATCAAGTGTTGGGGGTGTATTCTCCAGCAATGGTGAAGTCGGTAACATCCGTGGTGCTCGTGAAAGTGCCGTATATTATGTTGATGGCGTGAAGGTTCTTGAGGACATTGAACACAACAATTACGATTTCCCTGAAATCCTGCCTTTCGTTTCGCCGCGCGAAAATTTCAACGAGACAGCGTTTTTCTTGCCGAATCTGCGCACCGATGCAAACGGCAAGGCAAGCATCAGTTTCACCATGCCCGATGCCATCACACGCTGGAAACTCATGCTTTTGGCTTACGGAAAAGACCGCAAGACAGGCTACAACGAATACAGTTTTTCGACTTCAAAACCTGTAATGATTATGGCCGATATGCCGCGCTACATGTACGACAACGACACCTTGGTTTTCGTAGCCAACGTCATCAATACGGGCAATGTGGCGGTAAAACCGAAAGCACAGTTGGAAATCTATAATGCGGCAACTATGGAGCCTGTCAACCTGCTGGTGTCCAATCAAATAATTGCATTACAGGAAATAGTTCCCGGCCGAAGTCAAAAGGTAGAATGGAAGGTTGCGGCGCAACCCGATTTGGATTTGCTGGCTTTCCGTTTTACGGCTTTTGCCGGTGATTTCAGCGATGCCGAACAGCATTTGCTGCCGGTTCTGAGCAGCGAAATCTTCATGACTCAGACATTGCCGCTCACCGTTGCCGCCGAAACCGAAAAGACTTTCAGCCTCGACTCGCTTGCCAACCCTAACGGCCACGAAAAAGATTACGCCTACACGCTGAATTTCAGCAGCAACCCAATCTGGTATGCCGTGCAGCCTTTGCCGCATCTCGATGGCATTTCGATGTATTGTCCCGAAAACACTTTCTATGTGTTCTATGCCAACACGCTTTCTTCCCATATCGCTGATAATGTGCCAAATCTGATGTCGTACATTCACAAATGGAAAGTCGAAACGCCTGATGCCTTGCTCTCGCAACTCGAAAAAGATGAGGACCTGAAAGCCATCATGCTGAAAGAAACGCCTTGGGTCTTTGAAGCGAAAAATGTTCAGGAACAACGCTCAAGATTGGCAATCCTGTTTGATGACATCCGCTTGCCTTTCCAACAAACCAAAGCGCTGAACCTGATGGAAAGAAAACAGAAGCCGACAGGCGGCTGGTCGTGGATGGATGACATGCCCGAAAGTCCGTTCATCACTTCAAGCATCCTTGCAGGGTTTGGCAGATTGTACAAAATGGGAGCCTTGGGCAATCTGAATTGGGCAAATTCACTGAAAGTTTCCAGCATTGAAAATAATGCCGTCACATTCTTGGAAAATGACATTGCCGAACAATATCGCGATGCAAGGAAAAAACCTTTAAATCATCAGATTAGTCAGTTGAAGATGAACGAATTGTATGCTTTGAGCTTCTTTGAGCAACAGGATTCCGATAAGGATTTTGCTGCCGCACAGAAATATTATCTCGATTGCATTGAGAAAAACTGGACGGATTTAAACTACAACATGCGCGCAAAAGCAGCCTTGATATTGTATCGCCGAGGCCGCCAGAATATTGCGAAACTGATTATGCAATCGTTCAAGGAATGTGCTTTGAAGGATGAAAACATCGGCATGTATTGGCCTAAGACCTATTTTGCGTTTGAATCGTATGTTGGGACTCATGCCAACATCATGGCGGCCTTCGCCGAGATTGAAAACGACACCGAAATGCTCGACC
>CALGBV010000412.1 GCA_937884015.1 uncultured Bacteroidales bacterium | reverse complement strand
GCTTCGCCTTCCTCACGGGTGTCACCAAGTTCGGCAAGGTCAGCGTGTTCAGCGACCTGAACAACCTGAACGACATTTCGATGGATGCCGCATTCCATGAGATTTGCGGTATCTCTGAACAGGAGCTTCGCGCAAACTTTGGAGTGGAAGTGGCCGAACTCGCCGAAAAGCTCGGCAAGTCGGTTGATGAGACTTACGCTGTACTTCGCGAGAACTACGATGGTTATCATTTCTGCAACGAGAAGCTGTCAGGCGTTTATAATCCTTTCAGTCTTCTAAATGCTTTTTACAAAGGCGAGATTGGTGCATGGTGGTTCGAGACGGGCACGCCGACTTACCTCATGGAACTGCTCAAACAACACGACTATGTCCTTCCCGACCTGGAGCGCGAGGAACCTGATGCCGATACGCTGAACAGCGTGGACATCGCCTCGACCAACCCGATTCCAGTCATCTACCAGAGCGGCTACCTGACCATCAAGGGCTATGACCCTGATTTTGAGCTGTATCATCTGGGTTTCCCGAACAGGGAAGTAAAACAGGGATTCCTGAAATACCTCATGCCTTACTATGCCAACACGGTGCAGGGCAAGTCGGGCTTCGAAATCAGCCGTTTCGTGCGCTCGCTGCGCGAGGGAGACATCGAGGGTTTCATGGAACGCCTGCAGTCCTTCCTGAGCGCCTGTCCCTACGAGCTGGAGCCTCAGCAGGAACGCCACTTCCAGAGCGTGATGTTCATCCTCACTTCCTTATGTGGCTATTACGTTGAAATCGAAGAGCACACTAATAAAGGCCGCATGGACATGACCATCAAGACAAAGGATTACATCTATATCTTTGAGTTCAAGTTCAACAAGTCGGCGGAGGAAGCCTTGGCGCAGATTGATGAAAAGGATTATGCCGAGCGTTTCCAAAGCGACGGGCGCAGTATCGTGAAGGTGGGCGTGAACTTCAGTACGGCTTGCCGCAACATTGACCGATGGATTGTCGCGTGAAAAGATAGGTGGAAAATAATTTTCTCAAAAAAATTTCCTTTGCATTTTCAGAATATTTGTATTTTTACCAATTCAATTTGACAACAAGAATAAATACATAACAATATGAAATTCATTATATCAAGCGTTAAGCTTCTGAAGAGCCTGCAAGCCCTGAGTGGTGTCATCGGCTCAAAAAACAACCTGCCGATTTTGGATGACTTCCTCTTTCAGCAGACCGAAAACGGATTGAAAATCACGGTTTCCGACCTCGAAGTCACCATGAGCGTCGCCCTTCAGCCTGACATGATGGAAGGCACTGGCGAAGTGACCATTCCGGCCCGCATTCTCTTGGACATCATGAAGAACTTCCCAGATGTGCCGATTACCGTTTCCGTCAATCTCGACAATCTTGCCGTTGAACTCATCGCCGGCGAAGGCCGTTACAAACTGGCTGGCCACAAGAGCGACGAATTCCCAACGGTGCCTACTATGGAAGACACCCAAATGTGGGAAATCCCTGCCGAGGCTTTGGCCGCCGGTTTCGAGAAGACCGTTTTTGCAACGGGTACCGATGAACTGCGTCCAATCATGTCGGGCGTGCTTTTGGAAATGAATGAAAACTATCTGACTTTTGTCGCTACTGATGCCCATAAATTGGTGCGTTACAGAAGATTGGACATCAAGTCGGACGCTCTGGCCTCGTTCATCATGCCAAAGAAACCTATCAACCAGCTAAAGAGCATTTTGAGTGGTTTTGCCGAAGAAAACGTTTTGATTGAGTTCAACAAGACCAACGCTTCATTCGTGTTTGGCGACTACACTTTGGTCTGCCGTCTGATTG
>CALGBV010000411.1 GCA_937884015.1 uncultured Bacteroidales bacterium | reverse complement strand
AAATAATCCAAAAATCAAATTGTCTAGTTGTCAAAATGTCTAATTGTCCCCAAAACCATCAATACATTTCTTCCGAACCTTCGTAGTCATCGCCGCCGCCATCCATGTCACGACGGTTGCGTTTGCCCATCTGCTGATTGATGCGGTAACTGAAATTCAGCGACATGGAAGTGCGGTTCCAGGTGCTGTTGCTGTATTGCCAGAAGTTGTCGCCCCACGACTCGCCGCCATGACCACGCGTGCCGAACACATCGCGCACATTGAAAGTGATGGTGCCGTTGCCCTTGAACACTTCCTTGCTGGCCGCCACATCGAGCCACCATTCGCCGTCGCGCATGCCAAGCGGCTCCTTATGCGGTCCCATGACGTGGGCGGTAAGCTGAATGTCAAAGCCTTTCACAATGGTGAATTTCGACATCAGGCGAGCGAAGCACATCCACGATTCGGTCTCGTAAAACTTTTCGTTAATGTAGCCGCTGGTATAGGAACGGAAGAAATTGACATTGCCGTTCAGGTTCCACCATTTCAGGATTTGTCCCTGCACCACAGCCTCAGCACCGAAATCATTGGAAGTCCCGAAATTGATTGGCATACTGTAATAGACGCCATCTTCCTCGTAGGTGTAATGACGTCTCGTATCAACGCCATGACGGTAATATGCGGTGAAATTGAAGGTGGTCTGATCCCAGAAATGAATGTAACCCAATTCGTAGCTGTCCATGTAGGTAGGTCTCAAGCCAGGATTGCCCATGCGAATGTTACGGTTGTCGTTGTACGAACGGAACGGGCTCATCTCCCAAAATCCTGGACGACGGATGCGGCGCGTGTAGCTCACCTGCAACTGGTTGTTTTCGTTGAAGGAATAATTCAAGTGCGCACTTGGGAACAGGTTGATGTAAGGTTTTCCGCCGTTGATGGAATCGGTGCCATCGTGAGCATAGCCTTTCAGATTCGTATAAATGTCGGTCAGTTCGGCACGCACGCCAACCTGCGCCGACCAACGGCCCCAGTCGTTACCAAGACTCGAGTACAAAGCCGCCACATGTTCGTAATAATCAAAGTCGTAGCAATAATCCGGCAGCGGATTGTAAATGCCCAAGCTGTCTTTTTCAGAGACTGTTGATATGCTGTTAATATCACGATAAGTATATTTTGCACCAATCTCCCACTGCGCCTTTTCGGCAAACGGATGCACATAGTCGACCGTGCCCTGCAGGTTGCGCATACTTTCATTTTCGGTGGTCTGCTGGAACAATTGCGAAATGGCATGATCCATCGCTTGCGGACTTTGGTAGAGGCTCTCCGTAATGTCGGAATTTGAATTTTCAAAGTCCTGGAAATATCGCAATTCCGCTTTCAGGCTACGGCCTTTGCGCTCGAAAGTCTTGTCGTAGGTAGCAGAAATCTCAAACATCGGCGATGTCTCGTACCAATCTTCGGAACGCACATCGTAGGACGATGAATCCATGAGCGGATAGGAATCGTAATACTCGACGACCGGATGCGAGAAATTCTTGCCGTAACGCACCATTCCCGAAAGGCTCACAATATCATTATCAGTGATGTAATAATCGGCACCAAGGCGGAAATTGACACCATCACGGCCCATGGTGCGCTCAGTCGTTTGGTCGGTAATCTGCTGGAAAAGCGTGTCATGCGTCGGCGTGATGGAATCGAAACGTTTGGTGAGGTTGACGCCGCCACCGAGATTGGATCGATGGTTGTAGCCCACGCTGCTGAACAGATTCCAACGTTTCAGGCGGTAATTGCCCGTAAATGATGCGCCATACTGCCAAGGATAGCCGCCACGCACATTCAAGGCGCCATTGAAACCTTGGCGTTTGTCTTTCTTCAAAACGATATTGATGATACCCGCCGAACCTTCGGCATCGTAACGTACCGAAGGATTGGTGATAACTTCCACACGTTCAATCATATCGGCCTGCAAGGTGCGCAAAGCATCCTGTGTGCTCATGCCTGAAAGTCCCGACTCCTTGCCGTCGACCAAAATGCGAACGCCTTCATCGCCACGCAGACTGACATTGCCTTCCACATCGACGGAAACGGCAGGAATGTTTTCCAAAACCTCAATGGCATTGCCGGCAGAATTGCTGACATCCTTGCCCACATTGAAAACACGCTTGTCCAAAGTCATTTCGTAAGTGCTGACCTCGGCCACCACATTCACCTCGTTCAGCATCTGGCTATCAGGCGAAAGGGCGATTCTACCCACATCGTAAGGGTTCTTTTTCCCATCAAGCGTGATGTTCTTGTAAGTCGGGACAAAGCCCATAAACTGGATTTCGAGCACATAACGTCCTTTTTCCAATTGCATTGAAAACGAACCATTTGGTTCGGTAATGCAACCTTGAACGAAAGTAGAATCGGGCAGCGAACAGGCACGCACCGTGGCATATTCCATAGGCGAACCTGTGGTGTTGTCAATCACTTTTCCCTTGACGGTGATGGCTGCAAAAGCAGTCTGAACAAAACAAATAAGAGTCAGCAGTAAAGCCAAACGAGTTTTCATAAAAAATAAGATTTGCCGTTTTCAAAATGAATTGGCAAAGGTAGCAATTTTTGGCGAAAGAAAAACCAGAAATTATGGAAACGCGATTTTTCTACCTTGAAACGGCGGAAAATCACATCGGGTCGACATCAATCTGGATTTGCACTGATTTATAATCAGGATTTTGCTGGAACAAACGTATCTGTTGCGCAATGATTTCCTTTACCTGCTGCGCATTGTATTCCCGTTTGAATTTCACCATCATTTGCTTGATATACAGGTTTTTCACTCTTGAAACAACGGGATATTCCGGTCCCAACAAATCCTGCTGGAAAATCGGGCGGAGCATAAATGCCAGTTCCGCTGCTGCGGGATTCAGTTTCTGATAGTCCTTATGCTTCAAACGAATGAGAATCAGGCGGTAATAAGGCGGATAGCCGAACTGACGGCGCGTCACCATCTGCTTGCCGTACAAGCCTTTGAAATCGTTGCGCAAGACATCCTGAAGGACAGGATGAGCTGGCTCATAAGTCTGAATGATGACCCTGCCCTGCTTGCCCTTTCTTCCCGCACGGCCCGCCACCTGCGACATCAGCTGGAAACTGCGTTCGTGGGCGCGGAAATCGGGAAACGAAAGCATGTTGTCGGCATTCAAAATTCCAACGACTTTCACAGAATCAAAGTCCAAGCCTTTGGTGACCATTTGCGTTCCGACCAAAATATTGGTTTCCTTATCCTGGAAATGTTCCAAAATGCTTTGGTAGTCGTTGCGCGAACGCGTGGTGTCCA
>CALGBV010000410.1 GCA_937884015.1 uncultured Bacteroidales bacterium | reverse complement strand
CCGAAACTACACCGCCGAAGCCGAAGGCGTGAGCATTGAGGCGATTGTGGAGAAGTTGAAATAAACTAAAAAAGGGACTTTTCGGTCCCTTTTTTCATTCTTCATCCATCAGGAAGACGGCCACTTGCCGTGTGCCGTGCGCGCCTATGATTTGCGTCTGCTCGATGTCGGAAGTGCGGCTCGGTCCGGTGATGATCGCAAGCTGCGACGGATTACTGTTGCCGTATTTCCCTTTCAGTTTGATGAAAGCGTCTTTCATGCCGTTGACAATCTGATTGGTGCTGGCGGTTACCAATAGCACGTCGGGCGTGGCGTAGTTTTTCCTTGAATGACACATCTTTTCCGAAAGCACGATGCTGCCCGTTTGGGCTACGAGACATTCACAGTCGGTAATGCTCACCAGTTTCTGTTTGGGTTCGCGCGCCGAGTCGGTGGTGTAGGCTATGCCGTTGCGTTCCAGCATTTTCTGCATGGTCTGACTGGTGCACCACAGCGGTTCCCATGCATTTTCGGGCGCGAGTTGCCTGAGACATTCTGCAAATTCGTCTTCGTCTTCAAGGTAAACGAAAATGCCGCCTTGTTCCTTGAAATTCTGGACGAAAGTAATGGCGGTTCCGTCTTCTTCCTTGATGGGAATCCATGTGTCGGTGCGTTGGTCTACATCTTGAATCAGGGCTTCCTGCTTCTCGATGATGGCGTTTCTGACATCGCCGAGAATCTGCTCCTTGTTGGTGATTTCGCGTTTGAAGTCTCGTGCCATAACTTATTTGTTTTCAGTTTCTTCGTAAACTATTTCAGCATCTTCAGCCGTAGCTGTAATGGCTGGCTTTTCAGGTTCTTCATCTTTCGTCCAAGGGCGTTTCCCGAAAATGGTTTCAAGGTCTTCGCCGAAAATCACTTCCTTGTCGATAAGCTTGTTGGCCAATTGTGTCAGTCCGTCGATATGTTCTGTCAGAATGGTGAGGGCTTCCTGATAGGCTTGTTCAACCATCTTGCTGATTTCCTTGTCGATGACTTCAGCCGTCTTTTCGCTGTATGGTTTTGTCAGACTGTAATCCTGCTGGCCTGTTGAATCATAATAACTTAGGTTGCCAATTTCTTCGTTCAGGCCATAATAAGTCACCATGGCGTAGGCTTGTTTTGTCACTTTTTCGAGGTCGGAGAGGGCTCCGGTGGAGATTTGGCCAAACACAACCTGTTCGGCAGCACGGCCACCCAAAGTGGCAATCATTTCGTGATACATCTGTTCTTTGGTCGTAATCTGGCGTTCCTCAGGCAGATACCAGGCGGCGCCGAGCGACTTGCCACGCGGCACGATGGTCACTTTCACCAAAGGATGCGCGTATTGCAGCAGCCAACTCGTTGTGGCATGACCGGCTTCGTGGAAAGCGATGACTTTCTTTTCTTCCGCCGTGATGATTTTATTCTTCTTTTCCAAGCCGCCAATGATACGGTCGATGGCATCGAGAAAGTCTTGTTTTTCAATCTGTTCCTTTTCCTTGCGGGCAGCCATCAAAGCGGCTTCATTGCAGACATTGGCGATGTCGGCACCCGAGAAACCTGGGGTTTGTTTGGCCAAGAAATCGCGGTCGACCTCGG
>CALGBV010000409.1 GCA_937884015.1 uncultured Bacteroidales bacterium | reverse complement strand
ACACCAACAAGGTGTCATCAGTCATCACCAGCGCCCTCCCGACTTTGATTGGCGCTATGCAGAAAAACGCTTCCACTGAAAGTGGTGCCGCAGCATTGGCAAAGGCTCTCGGCGATCACGCTAACAATTCAGGCAGCATGATTTCCAATCTTGCAGGTGTCGACCTCACCGACGGCAGCAAAATCTTGGGTAAGATTTTGGGTAACAATGCAGGCAGCATTTTTGACAAAATCGGCAAGCAAACTGGCACTACAAGCGGTCAGGTGAACAATATCCTTTCATCCATCGCTCCTGCCATGATGAACATCCTTGGCAAACTGAAGAACAACAACAACACAGGTAATGACGCTCTCGGCGCATTGCTCGGCAGTGTTCTCGGCGGCGGTGCATCTTCAAGCAACACAGGTGGCTTGGGCAGCATTCTCGGTGGCCTTGGCAAAATCTTCGGAAAGTAATTGCTAATTGATTTAGAACAAACGAGCCTCGCCAAATGGTGAGGCTCGTTTCATTTTTATTCTTCAAAATTTACCATCTTGTTCAGTGTTTGACAAAAATCGCGCGTGGTCTGGAATTCTTCCAATGCCCACTCAACTAGGCGTTTGCTGTAGAGCATATCCTTTGGAATTTCGCGTTCCAAAAGCCAGTCGCGGTGCTTGAAAAGTTCGGCCTGCGGATGGTCTTTCGGATAGCCGTTCGGCACGCGCACCATGTTTCTTGAAGTGTCGCAAGAGAAATGCTTGGCTTTTTTGATGGATTTCACCAAAGGCTCGGCATCGAAGAGTACGCCATCACGGATGCTTTTCAGCATGGCCGTATCGGGACAATACATGCCTGTGCAAAGCATGTTTCGGCCCAAATATTCGGCGCCTTCGGGTTCAATATGGAAGTAGTAGCCCGATTTCATCGACTTCTTTCCGCCAGGGCAAACGAACACGCCGAAATGGGTCTTGTAAGGCCGTTTGTCGGATGAAAAGCGCGTGTCGCGGTAGAAACGGTAGGTGCAATCTTTCAGCGTCAGACCTTGACAGGTCTCGTCGAACTGCTGCACGCCGGCGATGATCTGCTCGGCTATCTCGTTAAACTTGCCTTGCGCTTTCAGATATTCATCCTTGTGCTCCTGAAACCACTGACGGTTGTTGTTGTGCAATATGCCATCGAGAAATGCAAATATGTCTTCCATAATTGTGCTGTTTGAACTATGCAAAAATAGTCATTCTTTCAGAACCACAAAACAAAATTCTATTGCAACACATGCAGCCAGAAAGCAGGTCCGACAGCCGATATCGTTTCCCACGCTCCTTGACTTGTATCCCTTCCGCATGTATTGTTCAGGAATGTGCCAGCATAGCCGATTCCATCAGAGCCGTAGCCATCGGTTCCCTGCTCAACTTTTTGAGGTTCAGCTTTGTAGTGAACCTTCACCAATTCAAGCGTTACGGCAATTTCGCCTTGAACCACAATGTTGTATGGCAAAAGATTGACACATTTCTCGTATTCCGACTTGTTGTCCGTCAATGTGACATAAATGTTTTCTTTCAATACATTCGTAAATTCTTCGCCATCAACTTGATAGATATTCACACGCATCAAGGCGTAATCGATATTGCCGAAAGTCACTGCCTGAAAATTGAAATCCTTCAAAAGCGATGGCTTTTTCTTCGACAATTTCAACATGGTTCCAAATTCGTAGCCGAGATGGCTGGCATTATCCTGAAATTGAACTATATTGTTGCCTGCATGTCCGACTTTCCTTTCGCGCATTTTCCCAACTGAAACCGTAACTTCCTGCAATTCATAGATTTCAGGAACGAGCAGCAAAGTGTCGACATGTTTTCCAAATGAATTAACGGCAACGGTTTTTTTCTGATAGCCGATGCGCGAAAAGGTCAAATCATGCTTTGCCAGACTGTCGGGAACGGCCAACACGAAACGTCCGTTTTCATCAGTGACGGTGCCGATGTTCTTTTCTGCGATGCCGATATTCGCATATTGGACAGGCTTTTGCGTCTTCGCATCCATCAGAAAGCCTTGTATATCAATGGATTGTGAGTTTACTACTAAACATAAGACGCTCAAAATCAAGATTAATGTTGTCTTTTTCATGACTTTTCTTTTTTGCTTTTAATTTCTGTTCCATCATCGTTCATCTGCCGTTTCGACAAACTCAACGAGCTACTCATCAATAACCCATCACCCATCACCATTCATTCCTCCCGATACTCCAAAATGTCTCCGGGCGTGCAGTCCAAATGTTTGCAGATGGCGTCCAAAGTCGAAAAGCGGATAGCCTTGGCCTTGCCCGTTTTCAGAATGGAGAGGTTGGCTATGGTAATGCCGACTTTTTCGGCGAGTTCGCTCAGCTGCATCTTGCGCTTGGCAAGCATCACATCCAAATTCACGATAATCATGGCTCAAATGGTTAGATTGTTTTCCTCAACGGCCTGTGATGCAACCTTATACATCATGGCAAGAATCAGAATGATGAATGGTGTGGTGAAATTGTCGTGGTTAAAGTAGATGCTGTTGAAACCATAAAGGAAAGTGGAATTCCTGTTGACGGCCATATAAATGAAATCCGCAAGTGCCAACCAATAAAACAGCTTCACGTTGCTTTTCGGAAAAACCACGCCCTCTTTGATGCCTTTCAGGATGTTGCAAACGGCCTTCACACACAGCCAAATCATGATGGCGGTACTTATCACGTAAACGATGAAGTATATGGTCTTCGCTGTGGTGTGCGTACTCCAATCCATTATATTTAAACCTACCATTTTGCCAAAGAAATCATGATTCGGAGCGAGGCTCATTGTTAGGAAATGTCCCAGCATCACCAATGCCCAGATGCCGCACATAACCAGGGCGACGATGCAAACCGTTCTGATGTTTTTGAAAGTTTTCTGTTTCATAATTCGATAAATTTTTATTGTTAAACGATGCGCAAAAGTAAAACTATTTATCGAATAACAATAAAATATTATCAAAATTTGGTAAATTTAGAAGATTTTTAAATTAGGCAACAATATACAATTTGACCTTTTAATAACCAAAACATTCAAAACCCACAAACCGCCTCTGAATCTCGCAACCGCTCGATTCATACCAGCCTTTCAGCTTTTTCAACTTACATCTTGCAACCCATAAAAATTTGCCGCAGAAACAGGGGTTCCTGTCGCTGCGGCAAATGTTGAATGGAAATTTAAAGACGCACAGTGTGCGGCTCTACGTGCCAAAGAATCTCTTATTCAATCACAATCTTCTTAGTCACCACTTTACCACCGATGAGGTTGACGAAATAGATGCCTGAAGGAAGGTCGGAAACATCGATGGTGGCGTTCTGACGCATCACGAAATTGCGCACTTCCTGGCCTGTGGCACTGATGATGTGGACGCAGACTTTGCCCAAATCGTAATCGGTGGAAATGTTCATGCTGCCCTTCACAGGATTTGGCGTGATTTCAACCGTGAACGGGTCTTCGTTCAGTTCAGGATAGGACGGCACATCAAGCAGGATTTCGCTGTTGTTGCTGTAGCTGATCACTGAACCTGAAACGCGCAAAATCGGGTTGTCGGCAGCGGAGCACTGCACGCAGGTCTGACCGTCGACGCAATCAGGATGATTCGGGTGGCAGAGGTCGAGATAGGTTGGGTCGAACTCATAGAACAGTTCAGCTGAACCGGCTGGCATGTATTCGGTCAAATCGAAGTCCCAAACCAAAGCCATTGAGCCTGGGCACCAGCCGCTACGGTTGTAGGTCCAAGTGCCGTTTTGTGGCTGACAGCCGGCTGGATTCGGGTTGCATGTTCTCCAAAGATGCTGCTCGAACTTGTTCTGTCCGTTGACGAAAACATGGTGTGTGGCTTCGTAAAATTCAGCCGCATTGCCCGTGTTGTTGCAGTTGTTGGTGCCGCTGCTCCAGTTGTGGCCTGAGGTCATAAGCTTCAGTTTTGCGGCTTCGGCGCCTTCAACAAAACAATAGTCGACCGATGGCACAGGCTGCTGGTTGGCATAGTCGCCGAAATCGTAAGCACCGAACCACAAAGGCTGGACGTCGGCATAGAGATAATCAGGCGTGCCTTTGGTCATGTTGAAAGTCAGGATTGGGTTGTAGCCACTGCCGTTCCAAGTCTGGAAATACATTTCAAATTCAACCAGACCTTGCAGCACGGTTGAGAAGTCGGTGACATCGATGTCGGCTTCGCACTGAACGCCAAATGGGGTGATATAGCGGAACAGTTCAACCCATTCGCCACGGTAATTCTTCACGCGGCAATAACCCACACGGTCGTAAGGGTCGCAGTCGCCATTCACGCAATTGTGGTCGTAGTGAGCCATGATTTTACTGAAAGCGCCGACATGCGAAGGCATGACATATTCGCCCGTGACGGACTGAGCCGATGGAGAAACAATCAAGTCGCCATTCATGGTAACGACATCCATATTTTCAAAATTATTGGTCACTTCGAAAGTGCAATTCTTGCTTGTTGTCTTGCCGCCCGACTGGGTGATGGAAGCAGTCATATTATAGGTTCCGAAACCGCTTGGTGTCCAAGTAGCATACCAATAGCCATTGCTTGGATCATCAGGGAAATCGGTTCTCAAGATGACATCTTCGCCATCGACGGTGAATTTCACTTCTTCAAACTTAATGGCATCGCCATGTTCGATGTAGGCACTCAAAACCAGCATGATAGGCTTCAATTCAGTCATATAGACCTTAGTGCCATCGTAAGGACGACGGATGGTGATTTCAGGCGTATAGGCATCAGGGTCAACCACTTCAAATGAACGAGTGACGCTTGGAGCGGCATTCCATTGTGTGCCGTCGCCAGGCTGTGAAGCCTTCACTTTGACGATGCCAGGCGTGCCGTTCAAGGTAAGGATATTGCCCGAAACCGTGGCAGGACCTTCAACCACTTCGAAGCTGACAGGAAGACCTGATGTTGCCGATGCCACCAAAGTGATAGGAGCAGCTGAAACCAACTGGTCGGGAATTTCGGCGAACTCAACAAATTGTGAGGCCAAACCGGCTGGCGTATGTCTCACCACGAGGTTGTCGTAACCAGCATGTGAGCTGTTGAGGAAGAAAATGCCGTCCCATTTGGCTGGGTCGAAGCGGTCGCCACTGCCTGGGGTCAAGCCGGCATTGATGCCTTGGATTTCAGGAACAGGTTCAAATTCGCCCGTGCAACCGTAATCGGCAAACAAAGCTACGCTGCCCTGACGGTTGTTGGCTTCGAGGTCAATCATGATTCTCCAGCGTGTCCATGTTGTTTCGTCATAATCGAAATCGACTGGCATTGTGTTGTTTGGCAGAACGATACCGTTGACGAATCTATCTTGGCTGCTGACACCCGTAGTGACAAAATAGATGCCGCCATCCTGTGTAGGAAGGTTCGGGTTAGGCTGTGTGGTTTCGTAATTCATTGGAGGCAACACCACGCCATCGCCATCAGCATCGTAGCCAACGCCGAAGCAAGTGCCCCACCAGTTACGGAACACATCCAGTTCGATTTCGATGGTGCCGCCATCTGAAAAGTCGAATTGGAAATTTGAAGTCGATTTGTGCGTTGCGATTTCACCGAAATTGGTGTTGGCATTGTCGAAGAAAACGCCCATAGTCTCGTCGGGGCAAATGGCGCCGCCTGCACCAAGGTATTCGGTTTTCAAAGTGCCGCCGCCTGCGCTGTGTGCGCGTGCCACCCAGTTGTCCTGACCGTTCAGGTTCTGGTTTTCGGCATAGTTGTTGAAATCGATTCTTGCCTCTGTCTGGGCAAATGTCCAAGTCACCGAAAGCAACAAGGAGAGAAGTAAGGTTAATTTTTTCATAGGTATGATTTTAAATTATTGATAACCAATATAATGAATCGTATTATTTATTATAGTTTATTCATTCACGGTGCTAAAATAAAGGTTTTTCCATTATGGAAACATATTATTCAATCACCACTTTCTGCGTCACTACGCTGCCGCCAAGCATCTTCACGGTGTAAATGCCGGCTGGCAAACGGCTGACATCGATGGTGCGCTGGCCTTCGACAGTGAAATACATCACCTCCTGACCTTGCATGTTCAGCACCAAAACGCTGACGGCGCCTTTGTCGTAATCCGTCTTGATGGTCAGCAAGTTCTTGGCAGGATTCGGATAAAGGCTTGCCGTGAATGAGGATTCCGTCTCTATCGGATTTACGCTCAGCACCATTTCCTCGTCATTGCTGAAAGTGATGACCTTGCCCGCCACGCGCAAAACCGGATTGTCGGGTGCTGCGCAATCAGTGCAAGTCTGGCCATCAATGCAATCCGGATGATTCGGATGGCAGTAGTCGAGATAAGTCGGGTCGAACTGATAGAAAAGTTCGGCACTGCCGGCGGAAATGTAATCCGTCAAGTCGAAGTCCCAGACCATGCCAATGGAACCTGGGCACCAGCCGCTGCGGTTGTAGGTCCAAGTGCCGTTTTGCGGCGAACAGCCAGCCGGATTCGGGTTGCAGGTTCTCCAAAGATGCTGGTCGTATTTGCTTTCGCCGTTGATTAAAATATGGTGTGTGGCTTCGTAAAATTCAGCCGCATTGCCTGTGTTGTAAGTGCCGTTCTGACCGCTGCTCCAGTTGTGTCCCGTAGTCGTCATTTTCAGTTTTGCAGCCTCGGCCTTATCGCTGAATTGATAATTGACCACTGGCACAGGCTGTTGGTTGGCATAATCGCCAAAACCGTACATATCGAACCAAATTTCATCAACATCGGCATAGAGATATTCAGGCGTGCCTTTGGTGAAAGTGAAAGTCAGGACAGGATTGTAGCCCGAACCACTCCACGATTCGAAATAATATTCAAACTCAACCAAACCTTGCAGCAAGGAAGTGTAGTCGCTGACATTCACTTCATCCTCGCATTGAACGCCAAATGGAGAAATGTAGCGGAATAATTCCACCCATTCGCCACGGTAGTTTCTGATTTTCACACCGCCAACCCTGTCGTAAGCATCACAGTTGCCATTCACGCAATTGTGGTCATAATGCGCCACAATGTCATTGAAAGCGCCCACATGCGAAGGCATTGCATATTCGCCTCTCACGCTCTGAATGGAAGGCGTGCAAATCATGTCGCCATTCATCGTTACGACATCCAAAGTGTTGTCAATCTGATTGGTGATTTCAAAGGAATTAGTGAAAGTCGTGGTCATATCGCCCGATTGCGTCACGCTGACCGTCATGTTGTAAGTGCCGAATGCGCTCGGTGTCCACACATTGTAATAATAGCCATTGTCCGAATCATCGGGATAATCGGTGTGCAAGGCAATTTGCTGACCGTCAATTGAGCAAGTAATATCCGTGAACTTTATGACTTCGGGGTGTTCAATGTATGCCGAAACCACAAGCATCACTGGATGAAGAGCATCCATATAGACTTTCGTGCCATCGAAAGGACGGCGAATTTTCACTTCAGGTTCATAGGCATACGGGTCGACGACTTCAAAAGTCTTGACGACATCAGGAGCAGGAAGCCACTGGTCGTTGCCGGCTTGCGAAGCCTTGAGTTTCACGATGCCCGTTTCGCCCGTCAAAGTCAGCACATTGCCGCTGATGGTGGCCGGACCCTCCATCATTTCGAAACTGACTGGCAGATTTGATGATGCGGTAGCCGTCAAGGTAATCGGATTGTTGAAAATCAGCTGATTCAGAATGTCGGCCATATCAATGAGTTGTGCATTGCCATCGGGTTGCTGACGGACAAGAATGTTGTCGAAAGCACCCGTTCCGCCTTGTGAATGGAAATAAACGCCATCCCAAACCTGATAGTCCGACATATTGCCCGAACCTGGTGTAAGGTGCATATTGACATTGGTAGCAGCCGCCTGCTGAATCCATTCGCCATCGCAGTTTGGCATCACGAAAACCGTGACAGAACCTTCGCCATCGAAAGCGCCGAAATCGAACGACATTTTGTAACGCGCCCAGCCGCCTTCATCATAATCGAAAGCAATGGAAGTGCCGTTAGGAAGATTCAAAGTGGAATGATTTTCAGCACCTTCCTGCTTGATGCGGATATACACGCCGCCATCGCTTTCGGTCATGCCAGGAAGGATGTTGCCGTCGCCATCGCCATCGAAACCGACACCGAAGAAACAGCCCCACCAGTTGCGTTGCACATCGATTTCAAAATCCATGATGCCGCCATTCTGGAAAGAGAAATTGAAATCCGGACTTGCCTTTCGGGTAGCGGTACGACCCACGCCCGGGCCGCCGTAAGGATACCAAACGCCAATGCTTTCATCGGGCGTAATGCCGCCGTCGGCAGTGTAATCGACATCGAAATCCTGCGATGTGCCAGCCGTCTGGTAATGCGTCGACCAGCCATCCTGACCATTCAAGCACTGCGTACCCGTCTGCAAGCTGTTGAAATCGTAAATGTATTCGACCTGAGCCTTTGCCGCAAAAGCGAAGACAAGACTGAGAACAAGTAATAATGACTTTTTCATATTGGTAAGTATTTGAAAATCTATCTATTTTGGGTGCAAATATAGATAAAAAGTGCTGTTATTTTCGTTATTTTATAAATAATTGAATAACTGATGGTTATAAAACAGTTTTGGCGCAAAGTTAGAAAAAATCCAAGATTGCGCCAAAACTTAGCATCAAATTCGGGCGCAATCTGCCTTTTTTTGCGTGATTGCGCCCGAAACCATTATCTTGCCGAAGTCTTCGTCATCCACCACACAGGCGTTTGACGGCTGTCGCCATTCGACATTGTGCCGACTTGCGTCGTGTAGTTGTCGTAGTTGTATTCCACTTCGTTCTGAGGATATTCCATGCGGAATGAAGTCAGCTTGGCATGGTTGGTGGTGGTTGGCGTTGCCCAAGTGCGACGAGCCAAAGACCAAGCTTCCTGCGGTTCGCGGAAGAGGTTCAGCCAGCGTTGCTGGTAAATCAGGTTCAGATAATCTTCATCCGTATAGCCGAAATCAGGATTCATGTAAACGGCATAGTTCATGATATTGGCTGCCATGTTGTTGCTCCAAGCCCAAATGTCGAGACTTCCTATATAACTGGTGTATTGTGGATAAAAGTAAGTCCAACGGCTGGTGTTTTGCGGCAGATGCGTCCAGAAGAGGCACGACTGATAAATGCCTTGACGGATGGATTCTTCAATGCCCATGCTTGGCGGATTGATGCCGCCAATGTGACGAAGTTCGATTTCAGCCTTCATAAAGAGGACATCTGCGTAGGTAATCAGTATCTGAGGGATGTATTTTTCATCGCGGGTCAGATAGTAATTGATAGGCGAGAACAGGCAGGCAGGACCTTTGAAGGTGTAGTTGGCATCGCGGGTCTGAGCGTATGGTGTACCACCTTCGTTTGGCGTTTCCAACGTACGGATTTGTGGATAAGCGTGCCAAGCTCCATCAGGGAAACTGTCGTTCTTGTGGCTTGTGTCAAAGAAAACGAAGGTACGATAGTCGAAAATGCCGCTGCCGTCCATGTCGTCGGTATGGCTCAGGCAACTCCAGACGGTTTCGCCCATGCGGAGATTTTTGTGCTCACGGAATGCCCAGTTCATGTCCCAGCTTGTGTTCAACACGCTCGGCCACAGAGCAATGGCACCGCCGGTAGCCACGCCACCCGATGCACTCAGAACCGAATAATTGAAATTGTAGGCATCGACCAGCAAAGGCTCAGCAAATGCAGGTTCTTTGTCATACATGCGCAAGCCGTGGCGCAAAATCAATGAATTGGCAAATTCGGCCCATTGCGTGTAGTTGTTGCTGAACAGCACATCGTAACCCAATTTGTAATATTCGTTTCCATTAGGCGTCATTTCAGGATTTTCAACCAGAATGTTGCGTGCCCATTCCAGTTCCTTCAGCACCGATTCATAAATGTCTTGCTGCTTGTCCCATTTCGGCTTCATATATTCCGAATTGTCGGCACCTTCCCAAATGCGTCCAGCCTGCGTGTAAGGCATATCGCCGAAAATGTCAGTGACTTTCAAAGTCTTATATGCCTTTAAAATAATAAGTTGCGCACGAACCTTATCACAAATGGAATCATCGCCTTTTTCTACGCAATAATCGTCAAAACGCTTTTCAATTTCGCGGATGTTCGACAATGCGCTGTAATAATTCGACCAAACTGAAGCCGTTCCGATTTGCGAGTTGCCCCAAGCATCGGATGTCAAGGCGGCTAATTCAGTTTCAGGATAGAAGATTTCGTTCTGCAAATAGAACATGTCGTTTGATGTCTGCTGCAACGAACTGACCACACCGTTGAACAAGGCCTCGACAGTCGTTCCCGTCGGGCTGAACGGGTTTTCGTTCATTTCTTCAAAATTCTTGGTGCATGAAGCCAAACCAAGCAATACGACTGATATGATGATTAACTTTTTCATTGTCTTCAATTTTAAACGTTAATTACAGACTGACTTTCAATGATAACATAAACGACCTTGTGCCAGGATAGGAAGCATATTCCAGACCTTGTGCATTGCCCGAACCTTGCGTTCCTTCCGGATTGATGTTGTCGGGCAAAGTCTTGTAGAAATAGAACAAGTCGCGGCCAACCAACGAGATGGAAACCTGCTTGAAGAAGTTCTGCTTTTCAAGCAAACGTTGCGGCAGATCGTAGGTCAACGAAAGTTCGCGCATCTTAATCCAAGTGTTGTTCACAATGCCAGGCGTGGTGAGGTAATTGCCCCAACCACCGTAGTTTGGCATATATTTATAAAGGTAATGAACCACATTTTCATTTTGATGTGTCTCGCCCGTTTCGGTATTGATGCACTGACCAGGCAAAATAACACCATAATTGCCAATGAGTTGACCGTTTTCATCATAGAATGGAAGGCCGTTGCCATCACGTTCATAAAGGGTTTCAAGACTTTGACCGGTCTGCATACCGATGACGTATGAACCGCAATAAATCTGACCGCCCAATTTGGCATCAACCAATGCATAAAGTGAAAATCCCTTGTAGGAAGCCCTGAGATTGATACCGCCTGTGACCAATGGAGCGCAGTTGCCGACTGGAACGCGGTTTTCGGTCTTCAGATATTCAGTGCCTTCTTCATTTATCAAAGGAAGCGGTTTGCCATTTTCATCATAAAATGGACCAATGACAGTGCCATCAGGCATGGTGTATTCGTAGACGTAATCCCAACCGTAGATTGTTCCGTATTCTTCGCCTTCGGCAACGGCAATGGCCGGACCGTTGGAACCCCAAATTTCGGAAAGCATATACATGTCGGATCCTGCCAAATCGACGATGCGGTTCTTGTTGCGGGCAATGTTCAGACCCATCTGAACAGCGTAATCCTTGCCTTGGGCAATATCGTAACTCATGATGGCTTCGATACCTTTATTGGTAACGACACCCGTGTTGATGGTCACGTTGCTTGATCCTGACGAAGGTGCTACCGGTGATGACAGAATCTGATCCCAGGAATAGATGTCGTAATAGGTGAAGTCCATATTGAAACGTGGTCCCAAACCGAGGTCAAAACCCAATTCGTAGGAACGCTGACGCTGCGGTTTCAATTCCAATGGCGGAACTGTGGTCGGCAAAGTGGCCGAAAGCTGGTTGCCGAATGAACCTGTGTTATAGGTGTAAGTCAACTGATACGGGTCGGTATCGCTTGCCGTCTTAGCCCACGATGCTCTCAGTTTCAGGAAATTGACAGGACCCCAATTCCAGTTTTTGAATGCTGATGTCGGCACAAAACTCAGGGTTGCCGATGGGTAGAAATAACTGTTGTTCGTGATTGGCAAAGTCGATGACCAGTCGTTACGGCCTGTGACATCCAAGAACATCCAATCGCTGTAAGCCAAGTTAAAGAATGAGTAAACCGAATTGACTTGCTTTTCCCAACGTGATTCGCCGAATACTCTTTCGGCAGCCGAAGTGTAGTTGTAAATGGTGTATAAGTTGGCATACGACCAAGTGCCTGATGCACCGTTCAAACCTTCGCGATAACCGTAATATTGCTCAGCACCAACCGAGAATTTTACATTGAACTTTGAACCGAAAATCTTGTCTTTATAAGCGGTCAACAGGAAATCGGCATCGCGGGTGATGGATGTTGCCTTGCTCTTCGAGTAGTAACCGCCAGCCATGCCATCAATGGTCGTCGGCTTGTTTTTTGTCGTGTAGTTATCGTTGTTCCAGTCCAATGCGACTTTTGCGCTGGCATTCAACCAAGGCGTAACATCGTAAGTCAAACGGATGGAACCATACATTTTGTCGCGGTCGAGGGTCGTGTTGTTGTTGTAAAACGACCAGAATGTGTTGCTGTAAATGTATTGATAAGGATAACCGCTGAACTGGTTCATCGTGCCGTCAGGATTTTCGTAAGTCGTGCTTTCGATGCCCTGCCAGCTGCGCGGCCAACTGTAAAGCAAACCTTTGTTGAAGTTACTGTACGATTCACCGATTTCAGGCGAATTCAAGCGGAAGTAATCCAAATAGTTGAAAGCAACATCAACCTTGATTTTTTCCGAAACATTAATCAATGTTCCGACATTCACAGTCGTCTGACGCAAATTGCAGTTGTCGATGATGGCATCGGTTCTCGAATCGGTGAACGAAACGCGGATGGAACCGAAATCACCGGCATTCTGGAACGAAATGTTATTGTTCATCGTGTGGCCGTTCTTATACAACATGCTCAGATTATCAGGCTGTGGCGAATATTTACGGATTTGGCCGTCCCACCATTGAACGCTTTCGCCATTCATTTCGGGACCCCACGAAACGGCACCGCCATAATAACCGAAAGTGGTGTTGGTCGGCTCACCTTCCGGACCATTGTCGACACTGTAAATGCCAGGATATTCATAAACCTGATTGCCATCTTCGTCAAACAGACCTTCGACAGGTGTCAAAGTCGGCGTATTGAAAGTAATCGGGCCGCCGGCACCATACTTGTTCTGAACCTTGCGGTACAGATAAGGCTCCGTAATTTTGTAACCGAATGAATAAGTGAGACCTAAACCTTTCTGCTTGGTACCTTTCTTTGTGGTGATGAGCAACACGCCGTTACCGCCTCGAGAACCGTAAAGGGCTGCTGCGGTAGGTCCTTTCAGAATGTCAATGTTCTCGATATCTTCCTGGTTGATGTTGTTCAAGGCTGTACCCCAGTCGCGGCCACCGCTCCAATCGGTCAGGCCGCCTTCGTTGGTCATCGGCACACCATCTACCACAATCAGAGGCTGGTTGTCGCCGAAAATGCTGTTGTTACCACGGATGACAATACGCGACGAACCGCCGTCAACGCCAGTAGGATTGATGATTTGCACACCTGCAGAACGACCGCTCAAGGCACTGATGACGTTGCCCGAACCTGAACGCGCCACCAAATCGCCGCCGATTTCTTCGGTTGCATAACCCAACTCGCGCTTCTGACGCTTAATGCCAAGAGCCGTCACAACGACATCATCAAGCAATTGGGCATCAACATCAAGCGTAACGTTGATTTTGTTTTTCCCATTGATGGCAATTTCCTTGGTCTTAAAGCCGACGAAACTGAAAATCAATGTTTTCTTCGCATCTGTGTTGATGGAATAATTACCATCCAAATCGGTAACGGTGCCATCTGTGATACCTTTCACCTGAATGGTCACGCCAGGCAAACCTAAACCATCTTCACTCGAAATGACCTTTCCTGTAACGGTAATGCTCTGGGCAAGCGCCGAAAGAGGCATTATGAGCACTGCAAGAAAGAGAAAAAGTAGATTTTTCCTATTCATAATCAGAGAATTAAATTAATACATTAATACTATTATCCTATTTTAGGAAAACAAAAATAGGAACTTTTTCAATAGAAAAACTTGGAAAACGCAAATTTCAACAAATCTTACTCTTCCCCGTTTATCTCCCGCCACATTTGGCTGAACGATTTCGGAGCCAATTCTGGCATGGTGCGCTTTTCGCCCCAGACAGGCGCAAACAGTTTTTTCATCTCCAAACGTTTCACCCACAATGGCGCATCCATTTTTTTGCGCGACTTGCAATGCCAAATCATGGCTTTGAACAATGCCTCGATTTTTGCATCGCCAACACGTTCAGTATTAACGAGATGACGATTTTCAACCATCAAGTCATCCAACGGAATCTTCACTGGACAAACCTCGGTGCAACGCCCACAAAGCGAACATGCCGAAGTAAAATGTTCATAATCCTTCAAGTTGTTGATCAAAGGATTGCAAATGAGGCCAAAAGGACCAATGTACGTAGTGCCAAAACTATAACCGCCAATGTTTTTGTAAACCGGACAAACGCTTGTGCAAGCTCCGCAATGAATACACGACAGCACCTGACGTTGCTTTTCATGCGAAAGCAGTTCAGTGCGGTTATTGTTCAGCAAAATGACATACATCTGCTCGGGACCATCGCTATCTTTCGAAGGACCAAACGTGATGGAATTATAGGCCGCCATGCTCTGACCCGTGGCATAAGTTGAAAGCAACGGCAACAAAACGCCCAAATCGTTGATGGAAGGTATGACTTTCATTATGCCCGCCACAACGATATGAACCTTTGCCGAAGAACTGGATTTCAATATGTTGCCTTCATTTTCAGTCAAAACAACGCCGCCTACATCCGACAAAAGGAAATTCGCACCCGTCACGCAAACCGAAGCCGCATTGATTTCGTTTGAAACCTTATAACGCACGAAATTGACCATCTGTTTCACCGAACTGTCAGGCTTCAACTTGAAATTCTTTGTCAGAATGTCGTTGATTTCCTCCTTTGAAAGATGAATGGCCGGCGCAATCGGATGATAAGGCTTCATGTCGGCAATTTTCAGCACATAACGTGCAATGCTGGTTTCGGCCAACGGAATTCCTTTCTTTTGCAGGAATCCGTTCAGTTCAATTTCGTCCAAAACCGTTGAATTTGAACGTACTACGGTTTTATTTGCTTGTCGATTAATAATGTCAAAAATCTGGTTTCGGGCATCCTGCGCATCGCGTGCCCAAAGCACTTTTCCGCCATTATCAGTGAAATGCGTTTCGAAATCGACGAGGAGTTTTTCAAGTTTCAGCAAAGATTTGTTGCGAATCGTGTAGGCACGCTGCTTTTCAAGATTAATATCCTGATAGTTAATGATGCCTTTGGTGAAATTCCTTTCATAACAACTTGTGTTATAATTGATTTTCTGCCAATGCTCTTCGTTGAACGCAATCTCGCTTTCCTTCCTGAATGTCGATTTCAAATCACTCATATTATTAATAGTTTTCTATTTTTTCGACCCTACGAATGTGACGACCACCTTCAAACTCGGTGCTCAAAAAAGCCTGAACCATCTCCCAAGCCAATTCCTTACCAATGAAACGGCCTGGCAACGACATAATGTTGGCATCGTTATGCTGACGCGCCAGTTTTGCCAACTCCACATTCCAGCAAAGCGCAGCACGCACATTGTGATGATGGTTGGCTGTCATCTGGGCACCGTTTCCGCTGCCACAAAGAATGATGCCCAAAGGAAATTCGCCTTTTTCAATAGCCGTTGCCAAAGGATGAATCATGTCGGGATAATCGACGCTCTCGGTGCTGTGCGTACCAAAATCCTTAACTTCGTAACCGGCTTCTGTGAGTTTTTCCACCAAAAACTGCTTCATTTCGAAGCCGCCGTGGTCGCTCGCTATAGGAATAATTTGCTTCATTTCTACACTTGTTGATAAATAATCTGCAAAAGTAATTTTTTTCGTTTTCACCGCCAAGTTTATTCGTTAATTATGAATGAGTTACCCGCAGATAAAAATCAACATTTTTCTTATAACGATTTGATAATCTGAAAAATAAAAAGTTATCAACAATTTACCTGTTGATAACTTTTGCGTTTCGTGTGCATAATTTCTATTTCTGTTGATAAAACCCAAACGGGTCATTTTTTTCAACTTTATCAACCATCGTAATGAACAAAAACCAACTTTTTACGTTGTCATTTTAGCGCACTTTTCAGACTTTCGGACTATTTTTTAAAAAGAGGTAATTTTACTGATTTTGAAACCTATCGTCTTTTTCAAAATTGCCGTCTCAAACTGCCACCGAAAAAAGCAAATTTTTTAATGAAAAGTTTTCAACCAATTCACCAGCCTTATTAATGACCACCAAAATTATTAATTAAAAAATTAATGAATAATTAATGGTAAGCGGTTAATAAACGAAACTCCTTGTTACGATTGCTGAAGCAAAAATAAGTAATTTTTTGCGTTTTTCCTTTTTACGGAAATTATTAATTTTGTAGCCGAAATGATAATCAAAATGAAAAAGGTAATCGTAATATCACTTTTTTTTCTTTTCAGTACAGTTTGTTTTTCACAAACTGATTATCAAGTGTTTAATTATCCGAATGGAAATATTTCCAGTGAAGGAACCTTGCGCGATGGCAAACCTGACGGCTATTGGAAGACATATTACGAAAACGGTCAGCTGAAATCGGAAGGCAACCGCGCCAATTTTCTGTTGGATGGCGTTTGGAGGTTTTTCTCTGAAACAGGCGATACAACTTTAATTATCAATTATAATAAAGGTGTCAAGCAAGGCATTCGTTACACTTTCAGTGAAAACGAAGTTTTGGAAGAGCCTTTTGTGAAGGATTTACGTTCGGGCGAAGGTGGTCGTTACGACAGAAAACATCGTTTGTTACAGACTATCATTTATAAGAATGGTTTTGAGGAAGGAATTTCGCCTGTTTTCGATACGCTTGGCGTGTTGAAGGAAATCATCACCTATAAAAAAGGTTTCATCACCAATCGTGAGGTTTTGAACCGTTATGACAAGGAAGGCAAAAAGCATGGCTATTGGAAAACTTTCTTTGAAGATTGGAGTCTGCACACGGAATGTTACTATCGTCACGGTTTGCGCGATGGTTTTTATAAGGAATATGACAAGCAAGGCAACTTGAAGAAAATCACGAAGTATGTCAATGATATTGAGCAAGTTCAGGAAAGCGGACTAAAACCATTGGTGATGCAGTATGAGTATTTTCCGAATGGTCAAGTGAAGCGCGAAGCATCATTCCGTGACGGAAAAAAGGAAGGAATTTGGCGTGAATTTGATGAAAAAGGCAATGTTGTCAATTCGCAGACATATAATAAAGGTGCTTTGATCAGCAATGGCATTGTCGGCACCGATGGCAAGCGTCGTGGCGAATACAAGGAATTTTTTGCCGACAGCACTCTGCGTGCCGAAGGCATTTTCATCGATGGCGAAAGATCGGGCGAATGGAAATATTATTACCAAAACGGAAAATTGGAGGAAATCGGCAGTTTCAAGGAAGGCAAGCAGGACGGTCCTTGGATTTGGTATTACGACAACGGCAAGAAACAAATCGAGGAAAACTTCTTTAAAGGCGTTGCAAACGGTCTTTACAAAGAATATGACCCCGAAGGTAACCTGATTGTTTCGGGCACTTATTTCGACGGTTTAAAGGCCGGAAAATGGATGGAGGAAATCGGCGACATGCGCGAGGAAGGCGAATATCGCAATGGTCAGAAAGTAGGCGAATGGGTTTCGTTTTACGACAATGGCAAAATGGCTTTCAAAGGTTCCTACAATGCGGGTTATCCCGAAGGACAGCATAATTACTATTATCCGAATGGGAAAATCCGTGAGGTTCAGTCTTTTGCAGGTGGCGTGCGTCACGGCGAATGGAAAAAATATCTTGAAACTGGCGAGTTGTATTTTACCATCACTTACAGTCAGGATGTGGAAATAAAATATGATGGCGAGGCTTTGGATGAAGATGAAATAATCAGGGAATGAAAATGGTTCAAAGTTGTTCAAAATGCGCAAAGCGCGTTAAAAATTTGATCGTGCGAAGCACATTTTTAACAATGTTGAACTTATTTCCTTCGCGAAGCATTTGAATAATTTTTAAACACATAATAATGACCTCAATTTCTCCATTACATACAGGTTCCCGAATTGCTTTGGCGGCATCAGCGCGGAAAATCAAACTTGATGAAATCCAGTTTGCCATTGATTGGCTCAAGGAAAAAGGTTTTGTTCCGGTTTACGATGAACGTCTTTTTGCATCAGATTTCATTTTTGCCGGTAATGATGATTTTCGTGTTGCTGTCATTCAGGAATATCTTGACCATCAGGATATTGATGCCATTTGGATGGTGCGTGGCGGCTATGGCAGCATCCGTATCATCGATTTGTTGGATTTCACTGAGTTCGCAAAGCATCCGAAATTCATCATTGGTTTCAGTGATGTGACGGTCTTCCATGGCAAAATGCAGCGTTTAGGTTATCCTACCATTCATGCTTCCATGCCTTATAATTTCGTGAACAAGACAGCCGAAGCCAAGCAGTCACTTTATGATGCTTTGTTGGGCAAACCATTGCATTATGATTTGAAACCTTTCGGCATGAATCGTTTGGGCGAAGCCGAAGCTGAAATCGTTGGCGGCAATCTTTCCGTTTTGTATGGCATGATGGGTTCTTCGTCGTTTCCTGAAACCGATGGAAAAATCCTTTTCATTGAGGAAGTAGACGAATATATCTATCACATTGACAGGATGATGATTGCCTTGAAACGTGCCGGAAAACTCCAAAACCTGAAAGGTCTCATCGTTGGCGGCTTGACTGAAATCCACGACAATCCCGACCCATTCGGAAAAACGGTCGAGGAAGTGATTTTTGAAGCTGTCAGGGATTATGATTATCCAATCAGTTTCGGTTTTCCAGCTGGACATTTTGCAGATAACCGCGCCTTGGTTTTAGGTGAAAATGTCAGGTTATTTGTTCAAAAGGATAGAGTAATGTTTGACGAGTAATCTCACTCTTTCGCAATTTCCACCATTCTATTAATCACTTTCTTAATGTTTTGCGGCTTCGTCAGGCAATTGTAGTCGCAGAATGAAATATCCATGTAGTTGGCCGTCTTTCTCCAATTGCCTTTGTAGTCTTTTTTCAAGGAGAAAATATAGGAATTGCTGGTGCCAAGCAAAACTTCTTTCAAGGCGCAGACCTTGTAAACGATTTCGTTGAATAGGCTTTCGCTGTTCACACCTGTCTTACATTCAATGACATACAGTTTGTTGGCTTTCATGAAACAGACATCGAGTTCGTTGTTGTGTTTCAGTCCGTTGCTCGAAATATGAACGCCCATGGCAATGTCCTGTGGATTTACGGTTGCCTTTATCAGATAGTAGACGTATTCCTCAAACCATCCTCCGGTAAGGTATTCAATTTCATCCTGTTGCAGCGAATTATTCATTTTTGGAACAAAACCGATGAAATCCAGGAACTTGCTCAGATTCGGAATGGCCGTCATGTAATCTTTCGTCGGATTTTCCACTTCCGAAATCTTGATGTATTTCCAGTTGCGGTATTTTTCGCGCAAAATGTCCATCACTTTATAATCGCCGTTGCCGAGTAGATTTTGCGAAAACATGGTAAACAGATGTTTTGCGAAGGCAGCATCACGCACGGCTTTTCGCGGTTCGTTGGCATCGTGGTCCAAACCGTAAAGTTCGAAATATTCGCTGAGCGTCATGCGATAGTCTATCGGGTAAACCACATCGTCGTTGTCATAAATGCTGTTATCGAAAATGGTCTTTACGATTTGGTTTTCACGGGTTTGCGTGTAGAAAAACAATGATTTGAAATTTTCAAAAACATGTTGCACCGACAAAGCCATGTAACGCGAACCGCCCGCCAGATTGACGTAATAATCCGTTTCCTTCTCAAGTTTTTCTTTCACCTTACGGCAAATCAGTTCGTAAAGGAAATTGCCGTTTTCGCTTTCAACAATGATGGATTCTACATCTGATTCGTTGATAGCCAATTGCTTAATTAAAATATCAATGCAGTCGGATTCTTCTTTCGTTGAAATGAAAAGGAGTTTGTCGCCGGTTGCATAGACTTCCTTGGTGAAAAGATAAGCCGGCAAAGGATTGTTTTTATCAATGATGTTGACGATGGTTTTCGACATGACGGAAAATTTTGTAAATGTTTGAAAAATAAAATGGTTCAAAAAAGTTCAAATGCGCAAAGCGCGTTCAAATTTTGAACTTTTTTGAACCATTTTTCAAGTTAAGATTTCTTTACTTCTTAATGGCAGCAATGCCAGGCAGTTCCTTGCCTTCGATGGCTTCGAGCAAAGCGCCGCCGCCTGTTGAAACGTAACTTACGCGGTCGGCCAAACCGAACTTGTTGA
>CALGBV010000408.1 GCA_937884015.1 uncultured Bacteroidales bacterium | reverse complement strand
TTTTATAAATTAAATACAAATCACTATGAAAACCATACACTTACTACCCATCACGTTTCTGCTGATTTTCGCTTCCTGCACACAAAAGGAAACCCATTTCATCAGCGATGCACAGCAACGCAACGATGTTGAAAACGATTTGAACGCCAAGATGCAGCAACTGCCCGAAGGCGACCTGTTCAGCATTTTCGACACCGAACTGACTTTAAAGGAGCGTGAAGCCTTGCAATTCCTTTATGCCTATATGCCGCTCGGCGACATCACTGACTACCCTGGCGAATATTACAAAGAAAACGTCGACCTTTCTTTCAAGGCAAAAGAAGAAATGCCTTGGGGAAACGACATTCCCGAACGCGAGTTCAACCATTTCGTGCTGCCCGTGCGCACCAACAACGAAAACCTTGATGCTTTCCGCGCCACATATTATGATGAGTTGAAAGCCCGCGTGCAAAACCTCAGCCTCTACGATGCCATTCTCGAAGTGAACCATTGGTGCCACGAAAAAGCCAACTACAAAGGCAGCGATGTGCGCACCAGTTCGCCCATGGCAACGGTAAAAACTTCGTGGGGACGTTGCGGCGAAGAATCCACGCTTTTGGTGGCGGCCTTGCGCACAGTTTGCATTCCTGCTCGACAAGTCTATACGCCACGCTGGGCGCATTGCGACGACAACCACGCCTGGGTTGAGGCCTGGGTTGATGGCAAGTGGCATTTCCTCGGTGCCTGCGAACCCGAACCCGTCCTCGACTTAGGTTGGTTCAACGAACCTGCTTCGCGCGCCTTACTGCTCCACACCCGCGTCTTTGGTCGCTATTATGGTCCGGAAGAAGTAATCGAACGCACTGAAAACCACACCGAAATCAATGTGGTTGACAACTATGCCGAAACTGCGAAAGCTACCATCACGGTGAAAGACAAGGATGGTCAAGTCGTGCCGAATATTCCGGTTGAGTTCAAGATTTACAACTATGCCGAATTTTGCACCGTCGTCACGAAAAACACCGATGAAAACGGTCAGACATGGATAACTGGCGGTTTAGGCGACATGATGGCTTACGCTGCCAAAGACGGCAAATTTGGTTTCCAAATGATTCGTTTCGGCAAAACCGATGAAATCACCATCACCCTTGACCACGACATCAACAACATGGAGTCCTTTGAATTTGACATCGTTCCTCCTGTCGCCACCAGCGTTCTTCCCGAAATCAGCGAGGATATGCGAGCCGAAAACACAAGACGCTTTGCCGCCGAAGATTCCATCCGAAACGCCTATATCGCCAATTGCCAAGCACAGCAGGAATCCCTCAGCAATGCCTTGAAAGAACGTCTGAATGTCAGTGCAAACATAGCCGTTACAGAATCCGAACATCACGGTTCGCTTATTACGGATCTTCTCAACAATTCATGGGGCAACTACCAGACTTTGAGCGACTTCATGAACTACGCCATCGACAAAGGCGAACAGGACAAAGCCACAGCCCTGCTCCTTGTCATTTCCGGCAAAGACCTTCGCGATGTCAGTCTGGATGTGCTCATCGACCATTTGGACAATTCTTCCGAAATGCCAAAAGGCGAGCCAAGCACTGATATTGCAGAAAGAAGAATGCATTTTGGACAATATGTCCTCAACCCTCGCGTCAGCAACGAAATGATCACACCTTACAGAGGAAAGCTTTCACAATATTTCAATGAAACCGAGAAACAAGAGTTTCAGACAAATCCTGAGCAACTTGTCAATTGGGTGAGACAAAACATCAGCATCAAGAACGAACTGAATGTGCGCCAGATTCCGATGTTCCCGACCGGCGTCTTGAAAGCCAAAGCCGCCGACAGCCATTCACGCGACATTTTCTTTGTGGCCATGGCACGCAGTTTGGGCATTGCCGCACAAATCGACCCAGTGACGGGACAAGTGCAATACTACGACACGCAATGGCACAATGTGAATTTTGAAGCCGCCGAGTCCGCCGCTACCGTAAAAGGTTTCCTCAACATCAACTACAGCATCAGCAACGGCATCCAAGACCCGAAATATTACACCCATTTCAGCATCAAGAAATTCAACGGCAGCAGTTTCGACCTCCTCGCCTACGATGCCAAAGACCCCGGCATTGACGACGGCATGACTCTCTCCTCATTCGACCACCCAACGCCATTGGATGCTGGATTTTACATCCTGACATCAGGAACCCGCTTGAGTGACGGCAGCGTGCTGCAACACAGCGAATTTTTCACCATTAAGGAAGGCGAAACCACCGACATCAATCTCGTTTTGCGCGAACCTAACCAAGGCGTGAGCATCATCGGCAACTTTAATGCGGAAAACCGTTTCGACAATGCAGAAAGCAACGAAAACCAAAGCGTTCTGCAAGTGGCAGGCCGCAATTTCTATGTCCTCGGCATCCTCGACCAAGGCAGCGAACCTACCACCCATGCCATGCAGGACATTAGCACTTTCAAAAACGAGTTTGAAGCAAGCGGCTTGCAAATGCTCTTCATGTTCAACAACAAGGAGAATTATGACAAATTCAAACTGAAGAATTTCAACGAGTTGCCATCAAATATCACATACGGCATCAACGACCGACAAATGCAAGATGAAATCATCAGCAACCTGCACCTGAGCAACGCCAACCTGCCGATTTTCATCATCGCCAACTCGAACAATGAAGTGGTTTTCGTATCGCAAGGCTACACCATTGGATTGGGAGAGCAACTTTTGAAAGAGATTTCAAATCTCTAAAACACAGGAACCGAACTTGCACTTTTCACACTGACAAAGTATAATTGTATCAGAAAATAACAACTATGACCCTCAGCAACGACACCAAACGGATTATCAAGGAAGCCTACGGCGTCATACTCCGCAATGCTTTCAAGAACGATACCCTAAACAGAGACATCGAGCCCTTGGTGCATTTCGTAGAAAAAAGCGGTTTCTTCAAAGCCAGAAGCTTTTCACATCATCACTATTCGGGCGGTGCGGCACAGCACTGTATGGAGGTGATGCTGTGGAGTTTAGAGAAGAGGCATCCGGAAAGCATTTCAAGTTGGGTCATTGTTACGCTGCTGCACGATTTATGCAACACTTATGGTTTTACCGGACATGGACACGACGGCTCAAAATCAGTTTACATGATTGAAGAATGTGCTGGTTTTCCACTCACCGACGATGAACGCGAGGCCATTCTCTACCACATGATGTGCGATATGGGGAAACTGCCCGTGGAACGACAAAACAACATCAAGACCAACAATCCGTTTTGGAGGACATTGAAAAGAAACGACTGCCGAAGTGCAGCACAAGGTTCAGGCGAAGAACCACTCAGCGAAGAAGAGTTTTGCAAAATGGTAAATGAGTTTCTTGAAAGACGAAGCTGGAAATGAGTTTGTCAAAACACGCCAAAATAGATAGGGGAAGCCGAACGGCCTCCCCTATTTCATTCATCTTCAATAAGATGATTTACAGTTTTCTGGCTATTTCCTTTTCGGTGTAGCCTTCGATAATGTCACCGACCTTAATGTCGTTGAAGTTTTCGATGTTCAAACCGCACTCCATGCCGGCGCTGACTTCCTTGACATCGTCCTTGTAACGTTTCAGGGAACCGAGGGATCCTGTGTAAATCACGATGCCATCGCGAATGACACGGATTTTGGTGTTGCGGTTGACCTTGCCATCGAGCACCATGCAGCCTGCAATCGTACCAACCTTGCTAATCTTGAAGGTCTCGCGGATTTCAATATTGCAAGTGATGACTTCCTCGATTTCAGGAGCCAACATGCCTTCGATAGCCGACTTGATTTCCTCAATGGCAGTGTAGATGATGGAATACAGACGAATATCAATCTTTTCCTGCTCAGCCAGTTTACGGGCCTGAACCGTAGGACGAACATTGAAGCCCACGATGACGGCATTGGAAGCCGAAGCCAGCATGACATCCGACT
>CALGBV010000407.1 GCA_937884015.1 uncultured Bacteroidales bacterium | reverse complement strand
AAAATCACCCTCGACGAACTGGAACGCAAGAGAGCCAGCCGCCACAATGAAGCATAAGACTATCAAGGCTTTATTTTAAGGAAAAATAATTCAAGGAAGTCGGGTGTTACATCCGACTTTTTTCGTAATATTGCAAACTTATTAAAAGTCGCCCGACGCATTTGTCGGCAGTCATAAGTATTTTATCGGAAACTATTGATAATCAAAAAGAAAACACCATGTCAAGAATAAAAAGAACACTTATCATCATATTCGTTGCATTAGGACTTTCCTCTTGCGAAGTACTGACCCAAGTCGCCAATCAGGCCGCACAGATGTACAATTTAGTGAATTGCACATTCGATTTCAATAATGTCAACAACATCCAAATGTTAGGCATTAACCTAAACAAAGGCATGACCAAAAACGACTTGAACGTTTCGCAATTGCTCAGTCTTACCAACGCATTGATTAGCAAGAGTCTGCCAGTATCATTTAATGTAAATCTGGATGTCAACAACCCCAACTCCATTGCTGCTGCCATGACGAAAATGGACTATGTCCTCAGCCTCAACGGAAAGCAAGTCATCAGCACCACGCTCAACCAAGGCATCAACGTTCCCGGCAATTCAAAAGGTACGGTTTCAATTCCGATTACCACCGATTTGTTCCAGCTTTTCAGCGGCGAATCGGCTGATGCCATTGTAAATCTGGCATTTAAATTGGCTGGTGCAAGCAGCGAGCCTGTCAATGTTGGCCTGAAAGTCAAGCCTTACATCAACATCAACAACCAGCAGTTGGCTTATCCGGATTTCATTACCTTAAACAAGACATTAAAATAACCCCAAACAAAAGAGATAAAAATGGCTGAATATTCAGAAAAACATTTCTGCATCGATGCCGGTGACGGAGAAAAAATGGACGGATGCCCATATTCACTCTACGAAGACGGCCACGATGTACAGGATTATATCATACCACCTAAAGGATACAATTTCACGGGTTTCAAATGCGAGATGCTGCCAGAAAACCGCATTTACGATGGCCGGCTTATTGCACAATATGAGAAAGAACCTTTCTCAGACCGTATTAAATCAAATCTGAAATACATTATCATTGGTGTTGCAGCACTTGTGATCATCGGCATAGTGATTGCTTTGGTTTCAAAACCATCGGACAACAAACCTAAGAAGCAAGAAGTTGAAAAAGTCACCAAAACATCAGAAGTTTCCGAGACACAGGAAACCGTTGAAAACGAGGATGTCAATGCTGATAGCATTTCAACTGTGGAAATTGAAACTGAAAACACGACGGAGGTAGCTGTAGAAGAAGTTGTCACTAGCACTCCCGACGAAATGTTCAAGCAGGAATTCTGGGCACTGATTCACCAAAAGACTATTCAAATGGATCCTTACACCGATTTATATAATAAGTACAAGGACCAAGGAGTCAGCGGAGAAGAATTTGAATACCTGAGACTTACAATACTGAAAGATTGGCCTACCTATAAAGAATGGTATCCGAAACTCAAGAGAATTCCGGATTCCGAACTGACCAGTCTTAACACTGTAAACGATTTGATTGCAAAACTCAACGAACAATAACAAGTTTAAAACATAACACAATGATTAACAACAATTTCATCAACCGCCACAATGGTCCTACTGCATCAGATGCTGAAAAGATGCTGAAGGTCATCGGCGTTGCATCACAGGAACAGCTCATCAGCGAGATCATTTCTCCTGAAATCCGTCTGCCACAAGACCTTAACATTGGCCGCGGCATGAACGAATACGAGTGCATCAGTCATCTGAAAGCCATCGGTGCCAAGAACAAGCAGTACAGAACCTACATCGGCTTGGGCTACTACAACACCATCACTCCAGGTGTCATTATGCGCAACATCCTTGAAAACCCAGGTTGGTACACCTCATATACTCCTTATCAGGCAGAAGTTTCACAAGGTCGTCTCGAAGCCCTGCTGAACTTCCAGACCGTGATTAGCGACCTCACTGCCATGCCTCTGGCCAACGCTTCCCTTCTCGACGAAGGTACGGCAGCAGCCGAAGCCATGCTGATGTTCTGGCACGCCCGCAGCCGCGCTCAGGTGAAGGCTGGCGTGAAGAAATTCTTCGTTGCCAACGACGTATTCCCACAGACCATCGAAGTCATCAAGACACGTGCTCATTTCATTGGCATTGAAGTCGTTGTCGACGACCTCAACAACTTCACTTGCGGTGAAGATTTCTTCGGCATCCTGATTCAGTGCCCTAACCAGTTTGGTGAAATCGTTGACAACCGTGCCAAGGTCGCCGACTGGAAAGCCAAAGGCATGCAAGTTGCCGTTGCCGCCGACCTGCTCAGTTTGACCCTCATCACCCCTCCAGGCGAATGGGGCGCCGACGTGGTCCTCGGTTCCAACCAGCGTTTCGGTCTGCCAATGGGCTTTGGCGGTCCTCATGCCGGTTACTTTGCCACCACAGAAGATTACAAGCGCGAAATGCCAGGCCGTATCATCGGTATCTCAAAGGATGCCCTCGGCAATCCTGCTTACCGTCTCGCCCTGCAGACCCGCGAACAGCATATCAAGCGCGAAAAAGCCACATCCAACATATGCACAGCACAGGCTCTGTTGGCCATCATGTCAGGCTTCTATGCCGTTTACCACGGCCCGGATGGACTGAAGGAAATCGCCCAGCACATCAACTGCCTTGCTTGCAAACTCACTAGCGAAATGGAAAAATACGGTGTCAAGCAACTCAACAAGAACTTCTTCGACACCTTGTTATTCGAAATGCCTGAAGGCGTTTGCACTTGCAAAGTCAACGAAATCGCCTTGCAGCACAAGATGAACTTCCGTATCATCGACAAGCAGCATTTCGGCATCAGCATCGACGAAACCACCGCTAAGGAAGACATCAACGTGAAGCATGAAGACCTCGTTTGCGACGGTTCATGCAAGAGCATGTGCGGCATCCAAGAAGGAATGCGCCGTACCTCGGCTTACCTGCAAGCTCCTTTGTTCTTCAACTACCGCAGCGAAACCGACATGATGCGTTACATGAAGAAACTGGAAAACCGCGACCTCAGCCTCAACCGCTGCATGATTCCGCTCGGCTCATGCACCATGAAACTGAATCCTGCTACCTCAATGTACGCCCTCAGCTGGCCTGAATTTGGCAACATTCACCCATTCGTTCCTGCCGACCAAGTGGAAGGTTATCTCGAACTCATCGACGAAATGACCAAGGACCTCTGCGAAATCACAGGTTTCAAGGGCATGAGCTTCATGCCTAACTCAGGTGCAAGCGGCGAATATGCTGGCCTGCTCACCATCCGTCGTTATCAGGAAGCCAACGGTGAAGGTCACCGCAACATTTGCCTGATTCCTGCTTCGGCACACGGCACCAACCCTGCTTCAGCTGCTATGGCAGGTATGCAAGTCGTGGTGGTTGCTTGCGACGAACACGGCAACATCAACCTTGAAGACGCTAAGGCCAAGGCTGAACAATATAAGAATGAACTGGCTGCCTTCATGGTAACCTATCCATCAACTCACGGCATTTATGAAGATGGCATCCGCACACTCGTGAAGACCGTCCACGACAATGGCGGTCAAGTCTACATGGACGGTGCCAACATGAACGCTCAGGTTGGTCTGACCAGCCCAGGTTTCATTGGCGCTGACGTCTGCCACCTCAACCTGCACAAGACCTTTGCCATTCCTCACGGCGGTGGC
>CALGBV010000406.1 GCA_937884015.1 uncultured Bacteroidales bacterium | reverse complement strand
AGTTTTGTTGGTTTTGATTGTTTTGGTTATTGAAAGGTCAAATTGTATATTGTTGACAAAACTTTTAGAGGACTCCAATGCAAAATTATCGTACTTTTGCTGCCAATTTTTGCAAATATTAAATAACTACATATCAATGAAGAAAACGCTTCTCATTCTTGCAGTCTTATTGTGCTGCTGCTTCGCGCTGAAGGCGCAAGAAATTCAAGAATTCACTTCCGAAGGCCTGAACTACAGCATTACAGGCACCAACCCGCCCACCGTTGCACTGACTAGGGTTCCCGAGAACTTCACCGCCCATGATTTTGTCACGCCTTCTACTGTGGATTACGAAGGCACGACCTACTCTGTGACAAGCATTGGCGAGTGGGCTTTTAATCACTGTTATGGCCTCACTGGCTCGCTCACTATCGGCAGTTCCGTGACGAGCATTGGGTATCATGCTTTTAATTGCTGTTACAACCTCACCGGCTCGCTCACCATTGGCAATGCAGTGGAAAGCATTGGACAAAATGCTTTTAATAACTGTTCAGGCTTCACGGGCACGCTCACTATCGGCAGTTCCGTGACAAGCATTGAAAATTATGCTTTCGATGGCTGCTCTGGTTTCACCGGCTCGCTCAGCATACCGAATTCTGTGACAAGCATTGGCAGTTATGCTTTTCAAAACTGTTCAGGCTTCAACGGCTCGCTCACCATTGGCAATTCCGTGGAAAGCATTGGAGAATATGCATTCGCCGGCTGCGAAAACCTGACTGGAGCAACCATTCCAAGCAGCATGACAAGCATTGCAAGATACACATTCACCGGATGCATACGTCTGGCATCAGTCACGATTCCAAACAGCGTGACGAGCATTGGCGAAAGTGCATTTTCCGGCTGCGTAAGCTTGGCAGAAGTAACCATTCCGAGCAATATAACAAGCATTGCAAATGGCACATTCTATGGCTGCTCAATGACATCAGTCACGATTCCAAGCAATGTGACGAGCATTGGCGTAAGTGCATTCAGCTGCTGCACAAAACTGGAATCTGTCACGATTCCAAACAGTGTGACCAGCATTGATGAAGAAGCATTCGGCCACTGCTCTCGCTTGACTGAAGTAACCATTCCAAGCAGCATGACAAGCATTGCCACAAATACATTCAATAACTGCGCAAGCCTGGCATCAGTCACGATTCCAAACAGTGTGACCAGCATTGGTGAAGGAGCATTCAAAGAATGTCGCAACTTGTCTTCGGTAACCATCTCAAGGTATGTGACAAGCATTGGACACCAAGCCTTCTACGGCGTGCGCAATATGATTTCCATGTCCGTACCGCCCCCAGCCACGGGAGGCGAGATATTTGATGAAGATGCGTTGGAAACCATCACCGTGCCTTGCAATAGTGTCTATTCCTATAAAAATGCTTCAGGATGGATGTATTATTGGAACAAGATCAACGGAGACTTGTTATGCACGCTTAACGTTTCATCGGCCAACAATGCCCAAGGAACGGCAAGCATAGATGCTTTGCCGACCGATTGCCAGAACAATGTGGCCACCGTTTCCGCCCATCCTGTCAATGGCTACCTGTTCGCTAACTGGACCGAAAACGGAAATCAGATTTCTAGCAGCAATCCGTACACACTCCCTTTGGATAATTACCGTAATCTTGTGGCTCACTTCGTTAAGGGACAATATGATTTCTCTGCTGAGTGCTCCACAGGGCAAACCCTTTATTTCAAAATCATTGATACTGAACGAAATTTCGTGAGTATAGTTTCACCGAAGAATGACTCATGGAATGGCGTTACGAGGCCTACCGGCAACATTGTCATTCCCGAAACCATCGAATACGACGGCACGACCTACACCGTGACAGAGATTGGCCGCTATGCCTTTGAAGGATGCTCCGGCTTGACTGGCGCGCTTACCATTCCGAGCACGGTGAAAACCATCAGGTACAACGCTTTCCTACAATGTTCGGGATTCACAGGCCCTTGCACCATTCCAAATAACGTGACGACCATCGAAAGTTGGGCCTTCGCTCACTGCACAGGCATAGGAGGCCAACTCGTCCTCCCCGATTCCCTGACAGTAATAAACGATTATGCTTTTTATTGGAACACCTCCATCACTTCGATTTCCATACCCAACTCCGTGACAAGCATCGGCAGCCATGCCTTCTATTATGGCAGGGATTTGAGAGGTTCGCTTGTCATTCCGAATTCAGTAACCTACATTGGCGAAGAGGCCTTTCACGAATGCGGCTACGACGGCCAGCTTGTTCTTAGCGATTCCTTGCAGTGCATAGATTTTGCTGCTTTTGCCAATTGCCAATTCGTTGGTTCGCTGAACATCCCCAATTCAGTGAAAAGCATCAAGAATAATGTTTTTTCCAATTGCAACAGCTTTACCGGTTCGCTCGACATTCCCGACTCCGTTGAAGAAATAGGAGAGTATGCCTTCTGCTGCCGCGGACTTAGCGGGACAATAACCATAGGAAATTCGGTCACACAAATTGGTTATTTGGCTTTTGATGGAAATTTCTCGCAAGTCCTTTTCAAACCCACTACACCTCCGAGTATTGCTTCTCTTGGCGGCATGTTCTACTGCGGCACGACGCCTCAAATTTTGGTGCCTTGCGGCTATGAGGCCGCTTACAGGGCGGCTCCTTATTGGGAAACGCATTATGGCGAAAAACTGTCAGAGGGTATAGTTTATACAATTAACGTTTCGCCTGCCGATGAAATCGAAGGAGAGGCAACAGTATTTAAAATGCCAGCAGGATGCAACGAGGATGCCATCATCCAAGCGACCCCTTCCCCTGGCTATGTGTTCTTGAACTGGACGGAAGACGGCGAGGAAGTCTCAACTGAAAACCCATACACCTTCACTTTGGAACGCGACCGTCACCTTGTGGCCAACTTCTACAGGAAGTACGATTTCTCAGCCACCTGCTCTACCGGACAGACCCTCTATTACAGAATCATCATTGCAGATCAAAATTATGTGAGCATTGTGGCACCGAATGGCGATAACGCTAATGGATGGAACGGCTTCGCCAAACCAGCAAATGACATCATACTGCCCAAAACCGTCGAATACGACGGCACAAGCTACACCGTGATTGGAATCAACAGCTATGCCTTTTACAAATGTGACGGCTTGACAGGCTCACTCGTCATTCCGAATTCGGTAATCAGCATTGGAAACGATGCTTTTTATCATTGCTCTGGTTTCACCGGTTCGCTCACCATCCCAAATTCAGTGACAAGCATTGGAAACTATACCTTTAACCAGTGTTCAAGTTTCACCGGCTCGCTCACCATCCCCAATTCAGTGACAAGCATTGGACAGCTAGCTTTTGAGAACTGCAACGGCTTCAACGGTTCGCTCACCATCGGCAATGCCGTGACAAGCATTGGGCAACTTGCTTTTAATGGCTGTTCGGGCTTTACCGGTTCGCTCACCATCGGCAGTTCGGTGACAAGCATTGAAAATTATGCTTTTTATAACTGTTCGGGCTTTACCGACATCATTGCCAAGCCTGCCACACCGCCTGATTTGGGCAATTACGTTTTTATTTCAGAAGAATCGCAATCGCTGTCCATCACCGTGCCTTGCGGCAAGGAGAATGACTATAAAGCCAGTTGGAGCACTTATGCCAGCTTGATAACGAAAGACTTCGTGTATGGCCTCACGGTAGCATCGGCCAACCCAGAGTCGGGCAGGGCAATGATAACACAGCAAGCCGACTGCGAGTACCCCCAAGCCACTGTTTCGGCAACGCCTAACGATTGCTACAGATTCTATAATTGGACGGAAAATGGCATGCAGGTCTCATTAGACAACCCTTACACCTTCACCTTGGAAAGCGACCGCAACCTTGTGGCCAACTTTACCATCACAGAGCAATACAATTTCACTGCCATTTGCGAGACCGGACAAAAGCTCTACTACAAAATTATCGATGCCCAACAGCATTGGGTAAGCATTGTGCCGCCGATTAGCAATGACGGAAATGGATGGAACGGCGCAGGCGTCACAAAACCAGAAGGTGACATCACACTGCCCGGAACCGTCACCTACGATGGCATAAGCTACACCGTTACTGCCATCGGCGACTATGCCTTTTACCAATGTTATGGACTGACAGGTTCGCTCAACATCCCGAATTCAGTGACGAGCATCGGAGGCCATGCTTTTTATGAATGTTCAGGCTTCACGGGGTCGCTCAACATACCGGATTCAGTGACGAGCATTGGAGACTATGCTTTTTATGGCTGTTCAGGCTTCACCGGTTCGCTCGCTATCCTCCATTCCTTGACAAGCAAAGGCGCTTTTACAGATTGTACAGGCCTTAACGGCACGCTCTTCATCGGCAGTGACGTAACAAACATTGGAGATCACAATTTTTCCTGGACCAAATTCGTCCACATCGTTGCCAAGCCTGCCACGCCGCCTCAAACGGTTGCCAATCTTTTGGATCATATCAGTGAATTACAATCCATATTCGTGCCAAGCGGCAGTGGAGAAAACTATAGAAACAGCTGGGACGTAGCTGATGACATTAGAATAATAGAAAAATCTTTAGATTTTGACCTAGCTGCCACTTGCACCACCGGTCAACTCCTCTACTACAGAATCATCGATGCCGAAAAGCATTGGGTGAGCATTGTAGCACCGTTTAGCAATGACCAATATGGATGGGAAGACATTACCCAACCCACAGGCGAAATCAAACTGCCCGAAACCGTCGGATACAACGGCACGACCTACACCGTGACGGCAATCGGCGAATGGGCCTTTTACAGATGTGTTGGCTTAACGGGTTCGCTCAACATACCGAACTCCGTGACAAACATTGGGAATTTTGCTTTTAGTTGCTGTGAAGGCTTCAACGGCTCGCTCACCATCGGCAATTCCGTAACTAGCATTGGAAACGAGGCTTTTTATGATTGTTCAGGCTTCACCGGTTCGCTCACCATTGGCAATTCAGTGACAAGCATTGGAAATTCTGTTTTTAAGAACTGTTCAGGCTTCACCGGCTTGCTCATCATCCCCAACTCAGTGACAAGCATTGGAAATTATGCTTTTAATAACTGTTCAGGCTTCACCGGTTCGCTCACCATCGGCAATTCAGTGACAGGCATTGGTGATCACGCTTTTTGGGGCTGTTCTGGCTTCACCGGCTCGCTCACCATCAGCAGTTCCGTGGAAAGAATTGGAGACAGTGCTTTCTTGGATTGCAGTTTCTCCAATATCATTTCCAAAGCCCAAACCGCACCAGCTCTGGTTTCTTATATTCCAGATGCCACAGACAAGGTTTACATTCCGAAAAACACAACGAATTCATACGAAAGCGCATGGGGCGGATATGATTATATTTTCATTGAATACAACAGTGAAGACTACCACTTCAACGGCACAAACGGCAGCGAATGGAACACCGCCGCCAACTGGGTGGAAAACCAAGTGCCTTTCCTGCCTTTCCACAATGCCTTCGTCAACGCCGAGTGCATTTTCGATGCCACAGATGACAATGCCACCCTACATTCCGTGAATATTGCCGCAGGCAAGACGCTCACCATTGCCGAAGGCTATGCCATAACGGCAGACTCCATCACCCTTGAAAACGGTGCGAAATTGGTCAACAACGGAACGATTATTTGCGACGACCTCACCGTGAAGAAAGCCATTGAAGGCTATGGCACAGGCGCAGGCAACTGGTATCTGGTTTCCTCGCCAGTGGCAACGACATCGCTTCCTGTGGGAATGAAAGCCGACCCAGCCGAAGACTACGACCTCTACCGCTTCGACCAGACAGGCGACAGCCAAGGACGCGAATGGCTTAACTACAAGGCCGAATCATTCGGCATCGAGAACCAAAGCGGTTACCTCTATGCCTGCAAGAATGGCACGACAATCGTTTTCCGTGGAGGTCTTGGCGCCACCGGTGTCAAGCCTTTGGCATACAATGAAAATGCAGA